>NZ_MAGO01000004.1:150000-213334 GCF_001687335.1 Dissulfuribacter thermophilus
ACCTTGAGCACGCTATAAATTCTCCGCTTTTACCATACCGTATCACAAGTAATGAGCCGCATTCCGGGCACTCAATATCTGTTTCGATGCCCTGAGCCTTGAGGGATCTCATTTCCTTCTTAGCTCGAATCAAACTTTCCTTGAAAGGACCATAAAAACCCTTTAGTAGATCTAAATATGTAGCCTCACCTGTCTCGACTTTATCGAGCCCTTCCTCCATCTCTGCGGTAAAGTCTATCTCAAAGACCTTTGGGAAATGCTTTACTAGAAGGTCCGTAACAATCATGCCCAATTCTGTTGGCACAAAATGGCGCTTCTCCATGCGCACATAATCCCTTTGCCGTATATTTGAGAGGATAGTTGCGTAGGTACTCGGTCTTCCTATACCCTTTTCTTCAAGGGCCTTTATAAGACTTGCTTCAGTATAACGGGGTGGAGGCTGAGTAAAATGTTGTTTGGGTTCAAGCTCCAATAGCTCGAGAATCTCTCCCTCTCTAAGCACAGGTAGCTGCTCTTCTGTACTCTGGTCTTCAGCCTCCTCTTTATAAAGGACTGTGAAACCTGGGAACTTCATTACAGTACCAGATGCCCTCAAAATATAATCTCCACCTGAAATTTTGATCTGTGTCTGGTCAAAGACGGCAGGGGCCATCTGAGAGGCCATAAATCGTTTCCATATGAGTTCATAGAGTTTTAACTCATCTTCTGTCAAATAGCCCTTCACAGCCTCAGGGCTACGCTCCACAGACGTTGGGCGAATGGCCTCATGGGCATCCTGAGCAAGCTTTCCCTTTTTGAATTTCCTCGCTCCCTGTACTACGAAATCCTTACCAAATTTGTGCTCAAGGTATGCCTTTGCTGAATTCACTGCCTCTTCAGATACCCGTGTCGAGTCCGTCCTCATATACGTAATAAGTCCAACTGGACCTTCTTCTCCTATATCCACACCTTCGTAGAGCCTCTGTGCAATTTGCATGGTCTTTTTCGCAGGAAACTTAAGGCGTCTGGACGCTTCTTGTTGAAGTGTACTGGTAATAAAGGGAGGAGGTGAATTTTTCTTAATCTCTTTCTTTTTTACCTTTTCAACCTTAAAGGTTGCCCCCTTGAGATCACTGAGTACCTTTTGGCAGGCGGTCTCATCTTTAATCTTTAACTTCTCGCCCTTGTATTCAACTACGCGCCCTTGAACGACCTTCGAGGCATCAGAGGCCTTCAGATTTGCAGTTACGGTCCAATACTCTTCTGGAGTAAAGGCCCTAATCTCCTTTTCCCTTTCGCATATCAGCCTTAAAGCTACGGACTGTACCCTTCCTGCAGACAGACCGCTCTTTACCTTTTGCCATAGGAGCGGAGAGACCTCATAGCCTACGAGTCTGTCCAGGACTCGTCTGGCCTTCTGGCTCTCATACTTTTTGTCATCTAGCTCTACAGGACTCGCCATTGCCTCTTTAATGCCCTTGGCTGTCAACTCCTTAAATAACACCCTGTGAAAACTCCTCTTTTCTCCCCTTGCCTTTTTCAGCTCCTCTGCAATATGCCAGGCAATAGCCTCTCCTTCCCTGTCTGGGTCTGGGGCCAGATAAATATCGGTGACCTTGGAGGCAGCTTGTTTTAATTCCTTGAGAATCTTCCCTTTTCCCCTGATTATTTCGTACTTTGGGGCAAAGCCGTTATCTATGTCTACGCCTAGTTCCTTTTTGGGAAGGTCCTTTATATGCCCCACCGATGCCTTTACCTCATAATCCTTCCCAAGATAACGTGATAAGGTCTTAGCCTTTGTGGGAGATTCAACTATGACGAGTCCTCTTTTCATGGATTTAGCTTCTCTCCTATCTGAAAATATTTTCCCGGCAGAGCCACAACAAAGCCATCAAGTTCAAGCTCAAGCAATATGGAGCCCAAGGGGCCAGGCCCTATACCAGTCTTTTGACAAATCTCATCAATGTGAATAGGATATGGCCCTATACAGTCTAAAACTCTTTGTTTTTGTATATCATCAAGATGGACCTTTATTTCACTCTTATTTTCAACACTATGTTTATCTAAACCCAAAGCCTCTAATACATCTTCGGCAGTCTCCACAAGAGTTGCACCCTGTTTTATCAACCAATGAGTACCCCGACTCACATTGGAACGTACACTACCTGGCACTGCCATGACCTCACGTCCCTGTTCAAGAGCAAGAGAAGCAGTTATTAGAGAGCCAGAACGAAGTCCTGCCTCAACAACCACTACCCCAAGAGATATCCCACTTATTATACGATTTCTCTGGGGGAAATTCTTGGGTTCTGGAGGAGTTCCAGGCAAAAACTCTGTTATAACTGCCCCATTTTTTACTATATCCTGCATAAGGCGCCTATTTCTCAGGGGATATGGAACGTCTATACCAGAGCCTAGGACCGCTACGGTCTTGCCCCCGGCCTCTATGGCTCCTCTATGGGCAAAGGTATCAATCCCCATCGCCATTCCAGAAACAACAGTCACTCCGCTTTGGGCAAGTCCCCTTGCAATCTTCTGTGCCGCCTCTTGTCCATATCTAGTGGCCCTCCTTGAACCAACTATGGCAACGTTGGGCCCATTAAGAACTCGTTTTTCCCCAATGCCAAACAACAGCACAGGGGGATTGTAGATCTCAGCAAGAAGATGAGGATATTCTCCTTCACCTTTGGCAAGGGTCCATGCCTTTACCTTTTCAAGGGCCTTTTCACACTCTAAAAGTCTTTCCCGATCTGGTCCTTTGATTAAGGCCTCTCTAGTGGAACTGTTAAGCCATGAAATAGCCTCCAACTCTGAGCTCCTGGCACTCAGAACCCTCTCAGCCCCTTTAAAATGGGCCATAAGCCGTCCAATAGTCACAGGCCCCATCCCTCTTATTGTCATTAAGGCCAATATGAATCTCTTAGATTCTTCCATAACAAATTTTGAGGGGTACTCCACCTATTTATTAGATGTCAAGAGATTTTTAGGGTCCTTTTAATGTGGGGAAGAGATCCTGTAACCCCTTTGCCATAAATTCTACTGCTATACTTGCAAGAATAAGCCCCATGAGCCTTACAATAATGTTAATGCCTGTAGCCCCCAACCTCGCAGAGATAGGCTCTGAGAGCCTTAGAGCAATCCAAATGCTTAACCCCACCACGGCTATTATGACACATAAAATCAACTTTTGATGAAGTCCTGGGAGCTGATGTGCATAAAGTATCACAGAACTTATGGCACCAGGGCCTGCTAGAAATGGAATGGCCAGGGGGACAACAGCGACGGATTCCTTTTGAACCGCCTCTTTTGCCTCTTCTGGGCTGTGTTTTGCATGACTTATACGTGCATGCATCATGGAAATGGCCATTAATAGAATTAATATGCCACCCCCAACCCTGAACGAAGCTATACTAATACCAAAGAAGGAAAGTATAGGCTCACCTAAGAAGGTCGACACCAACAACACCAAAAACGTGGTGAATGCAGTAATCTTTGCTATCTTTTTCCTGGAATCTGCTTTTTCGTCGACAGTGAGACTGACGAATACAGGGATGGCCCCGATTGGATTTACAATAGAGATAAGACCAGCAAAAACTTTGAAGTAGTCTACATAAGGCTCCATTTTTAAATTATAGTGACCAACTCCATCTCCCCCAATAGTAAATCAAAAAATTTCTCATTTATTCACTCACTGGATGCAACCTGGTTTCGCCCGGCCTTTTTTGCATAATACAGTGCCTTATCCGCCCTATCCACTACCTCATTATATGAACTATCAGATTCTTTCCAAGAAGACACACCAAAAGATGATGTAATCCTAATCTCTATACTTGGATCATCTTTTCTTCTCAGGATGTGTCTTTCAATCGTCTCTCTAATCCTTTCTGCTGCAATACAGGCGCCTTCAAGAGACGTATCCCTCAACAGGATCAAAAACTCCTCTCCTCCGTATCTATAAAGCGCATCTACATCCCTTATCTGACTCATTATCAACCTACTAAAACTTTTTAATACCTCGTCCCCAATCGCATGGCCGTAACTATCATTTATCTTCTTAAAGTGATCAATATCTGCCATTACAATGGAGAAAGGACGTTTGTATCTGCGACTCCTGGCAAATTCCAGTGGTAAGTCTTCCTCCATTGCACCGCGATTCAAGGCCCCTGTAAGGATATCGACCCTAGTCCTCTGTTTTAATTTATTAACCTGTTTTTCTCTCTCTCTTAACTGTTCTCTGGTCTTTTCGAGCTGAACGCTCATCTTCAGATTGGCCTTTAAAATTTCATCTAGGGCCACCTTTATGGTTTCAAGACTAGAGCCGTTTTTATCGAAGATTCTTCCCCTCCCTTCCTTTATTGCTGTTGTGTGAGAATCGAGATCTTTTCCAAAAGATTCAAGATCCCCATCGATCCTGTGCACCATCTTCTCAAGACTGTGCACCAAAATAGTGGCAACTTGACCTGCTGGGATGCGGGCCATCAACCTTTCCACCAGGTCATTGAGCCCAAGGGCCTGAGCCTGATTAAAGAATTCTTCTTCGTAAATTGGAGGGATAGGCGCTCTTCCTTGGCTGACTATATTTTTTAAGGCCTGCCTCGCCACCTCAGAGATGTCCTGATAGGAATAAAGGCAATCCTTTAATTCTAAAGGCCTACTTTTTGCCATAAATATTCTCCTTTATGAAAGGTTTCATTTGAACGTATCGAAAAAATAGACCTTGGACTTTAACATTGGGCCGAAATCCTGCAATTAATTAGTTTACAAAAGATGCAAACCAGAGGGGACGCAAACCTATCAATAACATGCATCATCCCTCCTACAACAAAAGAATTCTTAAAAATTGCCAATCCAGCTAGACGCCGAATGCGACAATTCACCACACTCGGCGTCCAGCAATTAGATCAAATTTTATCCCCCTTCAAAAATTGATTCAGGGTTACTTCGGCATTTTTAAGGGCACATAGTTCTCCGCACATTGAGCATCCCTTTGAGGTAAGAGACCTTCTGGATTCAAGGATTTTCTTAGCGTCTTCTGGGAAAAGCATCTTGTCGAACTGATCCTTCCATTTAAATTGACGCCTGGCCTTACTTATCTCCTTATCAGGGATGTCTGCTCTGCCTTTGAGCTTGACGCAATCACCAATGTGTGCTGCAAGACGAGCCACCTTAACCCCTATCTCTACATCCTTTTCATCAGGGAGAGCTAGGTGTTCTGCAGGGGTGATGTAACATATGAGATCTGCCCCATACATAGATGATTGGGCCGCTCCAATAGCTGCTGTTACGTGATCCCACCCTGCTCCAATATCGCAGGGAAGGGGACCAAGCATATAGTATGGAGCGTTATTAGACATCTTCTTTTGCAACACGATATTGGCCTCGATTTCATCCAGTGGCACATGCCCCGGCCCTTCAACCATGGCCTGACATCCTCGCTCCCTGGCACGTTCGGCTAATTCACAATTCAAAACCAGCTCTGCCATCTGGGCCCTATCAAGGGAATCGTGAATAGCACCGGCCCGAATACCATTTCCAAGACTTAACACCGTATCATATTTCTTTAATATATCGCAGACCCTTTCAAATTGCTCAAAAAGGGGATTTTCCCTGTTGTTTCTCATCATCCACTGGATCATTAAGGTGCCACCTTTTGAACAGAGACCACCGTACCTATACCCCTGGTGTTTCATACGTTCTATGGTAAAGAGATTGATCCCACAGTGGATGGCCATAAAGGCGATACCGTCTTCACACTGCCTTTCAATGAGATCAAAAAGGTATTCAGGGTCCATTTTAGAAGGGTCTTTATACTTCTTTATGGTCTCACAAAAGGCCTGGTACAATGGGACGTTTCCAACAGGGATACTGACCTCGTTCAAAACAGCATTTCGAATTTCATCAAGATCCCCTGCAGCAGAAAGCTCCATCAAGGTGTCAGCCCCAGTCTTCTCTGCTACGCGTGCCTTGCGCTTTTCATGCTCTAAATCACAAATATCAGTTGAAGTACCTATGGACGCGTTGATCTTGGTACGAAGGCCTAACCCGATTCCAACTACACGTTCATCATTTCGTCTACCTTTAAGTATTACTATCTGACCTTCTTTTACGCGCTCCAAAACTACATCTGCTGAGATACCTTCCTGGCGGGCCACTTCCTCCATTTCAGGGGTTATGACTCCCTTTTCGGCCGCCTCTAGTTGATTGATCAATGGTCTTTTACCTCCTCATGATATAAACTTTAATAATCTTGTCTATTATAGAAGCTCCTCTAAACCTTGCAATAAAGGTGTAGTTAAATTAAATCTAAATTTACTATGAAAACATTACACGATTGGTTTAGACATATTGTACACAATGACGTAAAGGTAATGGCCATCGGGGGATCAGATCCTGGAGGTGGTGCAGGGATTCAACAAGACATCCGCACTGTCACTGTTCTGGGAGGATACGGTTCAGGCATACCCACAGCCCTTACGGTCCAAAATAGCCTTGGAGTGGAGGACGTAAGCCCTGTTGACAGTCTCTATCTGGAACGACAGTTGGAAAATTGCCTATCAGATATTCAATTCGATGCGATCAAGATCGGGATGATTCTAACCAAAGAAAATGTAGAGGCAATCTCAAAAGTTTTAACTCGATATGCCCAGGGCATACCCGTGGTCCTTGATCCAGTCCTAAGCTCCAAAAACGAAAAAGCCCTACTTAAAGAAGAGGCTTTAAAGGTTTTCTTTGATAAAATCTTACCTGTGGTTACAGTTATAACCCCCAACATTCCCGAGGCAAAGAGGCTTCTTGGCGACGAAGATGACCAGACAATAGACCAAGAAGAACTAGGTAAGCGACTCTTCAAGCTAATTGATGGACTAACTCAAAGAGATATAGCCGTAATAATCAAAGGTGGACACGGAACAGAGGGAGAAAAGGTCAAAGATGTCTTGGTAGACAGAGACGGGAAAGTGGCAATCTACGGTCAAAGAATCGCTACTACTCACTCTCATGGAACTGGTTGTGCCTATGCCTCCAGTCTTGCCACCTTCCTAGGCGCCCACGTATCCCTTAGAGATGCAATGAGACTTGCCAGGGAATTTATAGAGATTTCTCTCAGGGAGAGTTCAAGTCTTGGGGCAGGCATTGGCCCTGTCAATACCCTAACAATACTCAAGCGAGCCTATGAAAGAGAAATCGTAATTGGGGCCTTAAAAGATGCATGTTCAAGGCTAGAGTCCCATCCCAAAGCCGGTTTGCTTTGCCCTGAAATTCAGATAAATCTTGGCTATGCCCTATCAGCTGCATCCCAAAAACACGACATAGCTGCATTTCCTGGGAGAATCGTGAGAATCGGGACACAGCTTACGCGGGTTAGAGAGCCAGAGTTTGGGGCCTCATCTCATGTTGCCAATATTATCTTGACTGCAATGAGATTCGATCCATCTATTAGATCTGCAATGGACATCAAGATGTCTGACCAGTTCCTTGAAAAGGCCAATAGGGTTGGCCTTAAGGTTGCCTTTTTTTCAAGAAAGGATGAGCCCAAAAATATTAAAGAAATAGAGGGATCAAGCCTATCGTGGGGTGTAAAAACAGCAATAGAGGCCAATCAAGGCCTAGTACCCGATCTTATTTGGGATGATGGTGATATTGGAAAAGAACCTGCTATTAGGGTGCTGGGCAAAGATCCACTCGACGTAGTAAAAAAGGCTCTGTCCCTTATTGAAGGATAGCTATGGTGGGAACCAATATTACCAGAGAAAAAATTGTTGAGACTGTTTCAAACCTTGTAATCAAAGCGGCGAAGATCTTGCCTGCAGGCGTTATCCATGCCCTTAAAAAGGCCAAAACAGAAGAGGAATCTCAGACAGCGAAAAAGGTCTTGGAAATCTTGATAAAAAATGCCGAGCTAGCTGAAAAAAACTCGCTCCCAATCTGTCAAGATACGGGAATAGACTGCGTATTCGTAGATTTAGGGCGAGAACTTACCCTAGAATTTGACCTTGAAGAGGCCATCCAGGAAGGCATTCGCCAGGGAACCAAAAAAGGTTTTTTAAGGGCATCGGTTGCCGATCCGCTGAAAAGAAAAAATACAGGTGACAACACCCCTGGGATTATTCACCTCAACCTTGTCAGTGGAAGACAACTTGTGATCAAGGTCCTTCCCAAGGGATGCGGCAGTGAAAACATGAGCGCCCTTTATATGCTCCCTCCATCAGCAGGGGTTGACGGTATTATAGAAAAAGTTGTGAACAGAGTGTTTGAAGCTGGCGCCAATCCGTGCCCCCCCGGAATCATAGGCATTGGTATAGGTGGAACAATGGAGATGGCTGCCCTCCTATCCAAAAAGGCCCTTTTGAGGCCCATTGGAGAACATAGCAAAAGTGATGATGTGAGGGAGCTTGAAAAGAAGATACTCCATAAAATCAATGACCTTGGAATTGGTCCACTAGGCCTTGGAGGTAAGACCACAGCCCTGTGGGTTTCTATAGAGGTCTATCCGTGTCATATAGCAAGCCTTCCTGTGGCAATAAATTATCAATGTCATGCTGCACGGTGTGCAACTGCCACTCTAGTTGATGGTGAAATGGAGGTAGCCTTTTGATAACACTTAATCCCCCTCTCAAAAAGGATAGTTTAAAAGGGCTCAAGGCAGGTGAGTGGGTCTCGATAACAGGTGTCTTGTATACAGCCAGAGACCAAACGCACAGAAGGATTGTTGAACTCATGGAGAAGGGAGAAACCCTTCCCATAGACCTCACTGGGGCGATTCTCTACTATGTTGGCCCCACTCCTACTCCTCCAGACCGAATTTGTGGTGCAGTTGGTCCAACTACCAGTTATCGGATGGATGCCTATACCCCAAAGATACTTGAACTTGGAGTTTTGGCCCTAATGGGCAAGGGCAAACGCTCACCACTTACCAAGGAGGCCCTAAAACAGCACGGAGCCATATACCTCGCCACATTGGGAGGCGCCGGGGCATACTTGTCTGAAAAGGTGAAGGCCATGGAACTTGTGGCATTTGCTGACCTTGGTCCTGAGGCCCTCTATAAAATGGAAGTAGAGGATTTTCCCGCAATTGTTATAAATGACTTGGAGGGAAACGATTACTATGAGACTGTGTTGTCAGGGAAATAGCCAATAACCCCAGTCATTTCCTTATGAACTGGGGTTATTTCTTTAAAAAGTCCAGTCCTCTTTTATTATTTTCTACCTATTATTACTTACACCACATAGACAATCTGCCATTAAAAATTATCCAACTGACTCTGATTACCGCTGTTCAAACAATTTTGATTTTAACCTATGTTTACTTTTCCCAGGCATCCAAGGATTCAAACAGTAGCCTAAAAGAGCTACTATTCTGGTCTTTTACTTTTAGGATATTGTTTGTATTTAATGAACCAGTTCTGTCTGATGATCTTTATCGATACATATGGGACGGCTATATCAGCCATCTTGGGTTAAATCCCTATGGCTTTCCACCGGTTCACTTCTTAAACACCGCCCTACCAAATGAGGTGAGAGTACTTTTATTTAAAATTAACCACCCGGATCTCATTACAATCTATCCACCTGGAGCCCAATTGATCTTCTTTATTGGTACCATTTTTACAGAGAAGGTTTGGGGGATAAAACTCTTCTTGATCGCGCTTGACATTTTTCTCATCTACATACTTTCCCTTTCTTTTAAAAAAAATCTTTCTGTCGTTACACTATATGCCTGGAACCCCTTGCCAGTCTTAGAGATTGCGTATTCAGGCCACATTGATGGAGCTATGGGCCTTTTTCTTATCTTAGGGCTTCATCTTATTTGTAAAAAATATTTTTTTCTCTCTGGTCTATGTTTAGGCTCAGCAGTTTCCATTAAAATAATACCTGCAATCTTTTTTCCTGTGTTCTTACTAAAAGCTGAAAGATTCAGAGATAGGTATTGCTTTTGTCTAGGAACATTGTTGAGTCTGTTATTAACATTTGTCATCTACTTTAATGGTATTGAAAATATGTTCCATACCCTATGGATATACCTAACTCATTGGGAATTTTCAGGTTTTTTATACAACAAACTCAAACTTATATTCACAAACAGTGTGTCGAGACTGATTTTAGCCATTTTATTTTGCTTGGGATATATGATCACCCT
Organism: Dissulfuribacter thermophilus; assembly: GCF_001687335.1. Lineage (NCBI taxonomy): Bacteria > Pseudomonadati > Thermodesulfobacteriota > Dissulfuribacteria > Dissulfuribacterales > Dissulfuribacteraceae > Dissulfuribacter > Dissulfuribacter thermophilus. Next base: position 160,115 of record NZ_MAGO01000004.1, read on the forward strand.
CTTTGCAGTTCAAGATTTCAAGCAAAAACTCGCAATAATTTCACTTTTATTTCTTATTACTCAACCAACACTCTATCCATGGTATGCCTTATCTTTTTTAGCCTTATTGACCTTTGTCCCATGTTATTTGTGCCAATCATTCATATGGGCCCTTGGCCTTTCTTATTGTGTATTAATTCCATATAAGCTCGCAGGAATATGGATAGAAAATGATACCATCACTTCCCTCATCTTTTTTACTGCCTTCATAAGTCTCATTCACATGGCCCTTTCCATTGCCCCTAGTCGACAAAATTGACGACGAATCTATCAGTTGTCGAAATCATCAGATCACAAAAACTCTACAAGCATAGAGATAATATGCTGTTTTTATTGAATATTTTTTTCAAAACATTTCTGGCACAATAATTGATTTTACTTATTTACGAGTTGGCCAACTCAAAAAACTAAAAGGAGGCATTAAAATGAAGACTATTAAAAAGCTGGCATCAACCGCACTATTAATGTGTGCACTTATGGGCACTCCTGGAATTTCAATAGCAGGGCATGGTCTTGGACCAGGGAACGGAACAGGCCCTGTTGTTTCTATCTATGATGGCAGCCCAATTACCGTGTCAGGCGTTGTTACAAATGTTGGGACAATGGGACAGGGACTGAGCATTGACACAGGATCTGGGATTATCACCGTATATGGCATTGGTCCTATACGCTATTGGAATTCAATTGGCATTACAAGGCACACAGGTTGGGGAGACGGTTCAGATCAATGGATATGAAGTCACCTTTTCCGATGGAACTACGAAAATTATTGCCACAAGTATTGAGATCGACGGTAATGAAATTCAGCTTAGAGACCCAACAACTGGCTATCCTCTCTGGAGAGGAGGCATGGGAAGAGTCCGCTAGTTTTATGTAAGTTTTGATAACACTCAGCACAGCCCTAGACTACCTGAGTGGGGCTGTGCAAAAAAAAATGAAAGGAGCAAGGATTATGAAAGGAATCAAAATTGGTCTAATTCTAGGAAGCTTGATGATTGCTACTGGAGTGTATGCCGCAAGTGACTACAGCAACTATTCCATTGATGAACTAGCAAACATGAGGGGCACCCTTAAAAATGCCACTCAAGAGGAACGAAATGCCTTCAGAGCAGCATGGCAGGAGAAAATTCGTGCTTTAAGTCCTGAAGAACGCCAGGCCTACACACGAGGTGGACAAGGATCAGGCCCAGGTAGAAGAGGAAGTAGTTACAATGCCGGTGGTGGTAACCATTGGAATGGCTATCATGATTCAATGGCTGGTTCCCATGGACGTGGAAGGTGTGGACGCTAGATGACCATTTATACAGTCCCTTCACTCCATTTTAGAGTGAAGGGACCTTCTATTATTCCAAATTATGTACCAACTACCTAGTCTTCACCATAAGACACCTTCTTGCTGATTGAACGGACCACATCGCATTTACTACCATTGATACAATAGTACACCTTTACGTCTACTAGGGCCTCTTCAGTCTCTTTGGGAAGGGTGAAGAGGAAGCGCTCATCGCGCTTTTGTAATGGAGGAAGTGTTAAATCTGCCAATTCCTTGATTTGCCAGGCCCCATAGCGCATACGACCTTCAATATCCAGACCAATCTCAAAATACTCTTTCTTTTCCTGATGTAATACTTTACCAGTTTCAGGATCTTCAGCGATCACTTCCAGGACCACCTTGCCTGACCAAAGTCAGCCATCTGGCACGCGGTGGCCTGCCTTATTGAACAACGTGGCCTCTACGTTTACAGCTGGGACCCACTTACCTACCCCATATCTAAAACCAAGGATTTCAGCATGAAGCTTAAGACCTTCTTTCACGATACTTGAATCGTGTCCTCCAGGGAAACGATGTCCGCGACCTTTGGCATACATGTGGCATTCCTGACAGGTCTTGCGACCTCCCATGGAGATGTAGTTGTGGTAATAACTCTGTGAAAGGGTATTGCACATGATAGACTCTCCATCAGGGGCCACATAAATTCCATGACACTGAGCACAAAAGGCTGCTCTCTTGAGTGTAGGACTGTATTCCGTTGAGTGGGCATCAGACTCCACTTCCTGATTGGCTGTATATATAGTATCAGGATCAGGTTCACCAAACCAACTAGGAGCGGCCCTGTAGACAGCGATATTGTGACACCCATAACAAGTAATATTTAACTTTGAAAGCCTGTTCACTGCCTCTTTGAGTCGAGAATCATCTTTAATCTCCTTAGCCCTTTTAGCCTGTATCATGAGATTGGCAATTTCCTTAGTTAGACGTTCGGTGGCAAACTTAATCTGGGGAAGATGACAGTCGAGACACTTCATTATTTCGACTCTATCCAACTTTTTCTCCCATTCCTTTGGCACTCCTACAGTAAAAAAATTTGAAATCCCCTTGATGGAAGATACCATTGACCGTGCATGATAGGATTCCTGCCACTCCTCAAATATGTCTTCATGACATTCCATACATTTCTTGGAACTAAAGGTCTCGACAAATTCATCAAAATCGTCGATGAACTTTCCACTAGGCAATTTGAGTTCTTCCTCCGATCCATAGAGAGGAAAGGCCATAAAAAAGAAAAAAAGGCCCATGAAACATACCAACCTTCTCATACCAGCACCTCCTAAAAAGTCTTGTCGTTGCAAAGCATTGCTTGGCAACTTGACTACCACTATGTGGTAGTATATCTTATCGCTTATATTAGCGTTAATATATTGTCAACTATTTTTTTATTGCATTCAATTTTATTTTTTAATCAATTCAAACTTCATAATAACAATCTTTTTCATTAGGGATATAACTCATGAATAAGAAAGAATTTGTGAAAGCAAGGAAGATCCTTGGCAAAACCCAAAAACAAATGGCTGAACTCTTGGGGACCTCTTTAAAAACAGTGTCGAGCTATGAACAGGGCTGGAGATCAATACCTCCTTATATTGAGCGTCAGATCTATTTCCTCCTTTCCAGAAGGGCAGGTATCTGTGAGATTATGCGTCCTTGCTGGGAATTAAAAAAATGCCCTGATGAGATCAAAAACATCTGTCCAGCCTGGGAATTTAACGCTGGAAAGCTTTGTTGGTTCATAAATGGTACATTTTGTAAGTCTTGTTCAAAAAAAAGCTGGGAAGAGAAAATAAAACTATGCAAACAGTGTAGCGTTTTTACACCTATTGTAAAAATGATTGAATATAAACAAACTACTTAAAAATATTGAAAAACAGTCCCATTTAGCCACGGTAAGCACGGATCTTGCCACTCCATTACTCAATACCATAGCCAAATGGAACTGTCGTATGAAATGCTATTTCTTATCTTAGGATTGGCATTCGCATGGGATATTTTGATTTAATACTTTGACATTATTATTATTCCCCAGGGACTGAGGCCTTTAAAAAGGCCTCTATAAAACCATCTAAATTTCCATCAAGTACGTCTTTTACATTTCCCACCTCGTAATCCGTCCGATGATCCTTTATGAGTTGGTATGGCTGGAGCACATAGCTCCTTATCTGGCTTCCCCAGGCAATCTCTTTTTTCTCACTATGGAGCTTTTGTTTTTCTTCTTCACGCTTTTTTAATTCCCTCTCATATAGCCTTGCCTTTAATATCTTCATGGCTATAGCCCTATTTTTGTGCTGAGAACGCTCATTCTGGCACTGGACTACGATTCCCGTAGGTATGTGAGTGATCCTTACTGCAGAGCTGGTCTTATTGACGTGTTGTCCCCCAGCACCACTTGCTCTGTATGTGTCAATGCGGAGATCCTTCTCATTTATTTCAACATTAATAGTCTCATCCACCTCCGGGGCAACAAATACAGAGGCAAAGGATGTATGACGTCTCCCAGAGGCATCAAAAGGAGAAATACGCACAAGCCTGTGCACTCCGGCCTCTGCTTTCAAGTACCCGTATGCATAAGGTCCCTGTACGAGAAAAGTGGCTCCCTTTATGCCGGCTTCTTCCCCAGGCATAATGTCCAACATTTCCACTTCAAATCCCCTTCTCTCTGCCCAACGGAGATACATTCTGAGGAGCATGTCTGCCCAATCTTGAGCCTCTGTGCCCCCAGCACCAGCATGTATGGTGACCACCGCATTATTCTTGTCATGAGGACCTGACAGGAGTCTTTCGAGCTCTGCCTTGGCCACTTCCTTTTCGAGTTCTTCTCCAAGGCGTATGGCTTCTTTTAAGGTCTCGAGATCCTCCTCCTCTTCAGCCATATCGAGTAGTAGCTCAAGTTCCTCCAGTTTTTCTTTGAGATCCTCTACTCTCTCCTTTTTTTCCATCAACATAGAGCGTTCCTGTAGAATCTCCTTGGACTCTTTAGAGTCCCAAAAGTCTGGAGAGAGCATTGCCTTTTCAATCTCTTCCAAGCGAGCTGTCACTTTGAGGTCATCAAAGATACCCCCTTAGATTATCTATTCGTCCACTAATATTGCGGATTCGAGAACGAATTTCCTGGGCCTCCAAGGAGGCCTCTTTAAAAGTCTTTGCTTCCATGCTCAATCTCCTTAGAAGAATCGATATTACCAATAAATTTGGTTGATTTCGAAAAGTCTGGAGTAAACGGCCAAGGTGTTGATGTGCCGTCACCCATTAAAGGGTAAGTCCTTGCCTGCATGCTGTAAATGGCAGCACCGGCACACATAATAGCAGCACGAAAAGGAAAAATCCATAGTCCCCATACCTGACATATGGGCTCTTGTCCGTCAAAAGTCCTACTTTGGCCGTGATCACTGCAGGGACAAAAATTTCAGTGGTCTCTATACGCGTCCCATCTGGAGCGATTATGGAACTGACCCCTGTATTGGCGGAACGTATAACCCATCTTCTGGTCTCAACTGCCCTGAATACGCTCATGGCCTCATGCTGATATGGCGCAGGGGTCCTTCCAAACCATGCATCATTGGTCATCACAGCAAGAATATTAGCACCATGATTTACAGCATCCCGAGCAAGCCCTGGGAATATACTCTCAAAACATATAAGGATTCCCACAGTCAGACCATCTGTTGCCCGTATAGCAGCACCACGCACTCCAGTATCAAAATCACCAGCAGTAGGAAGATAGTGTTTTGCTAGCTCACTAAAGGGTCCTAGAGGCATATATTCGCCAAAAGGTACCAGGTGTCTTTTATCGTATCTTCCAAGCAAATCTCCATTTGGGCCAATGAGATAAGCACTGTTAAAATATTGAGGTCTTGATCCTGGTGTTGAAAATTCATACGAAAGAGACCCAAACAAGAGAAATACCCCATTTTCCCTGGAAAATTCCTGCAATCTCTCCTGTACCACCGAATCGTCTTGATAATATGTAGTGACTGCAGTCTCTGGCCAAACAACAAGTCTGGTTTTGTTGTCACAGTCCCTCTCAAAACAGCCCTCTTTCGTCAGGGAAAAATATTTGTTGAGAGTCTCCTCCATGACCCCTGGATCCCATTTTATGCTTTGGGGAACCGCTCCCTGCACAGCCACAGCACAAATATCAGGAGGGACGTCATATTCGTTCATCTTCACCTTTCCATAATAAACTGCTCCTAGGAACACGGTCCAAAAGCCAAGAAACAAGTAAAGGGATTCTTTCCAGCTTTTATTTCTCAAATGGATAATAAAACCCCATATCAAAAGGACGCTCAAAAAAAGGAGCGAGCTAATACCATAGATGCTCAGTAAATCTGCTAATTGTATTAACAGTGGAAAATCGTGAAGACTTGAGGCCAAAACCCCCCAGGGGAAACCTGTAAATAGAGTTCCACGCATCCACTCAGTAAGCCCCCACAGCCCTCCTCCTAGAGTAGCCAAAACTATGCGTGGTGTCTTTTTTAAAAAATACGTGTAAACACACGCCCATAATGCTGGGTAGAGCGAAAGATAGAGCGCAAGAAGGGCAACTACAGGAAAAGTTAAAGGGAGGGGGAGCCTTCCGTACTGGTTAATGGTTGGGGCCAACCACCAAAGTAATAGAAAAAAATGCGACATACCAAAGGAAAAACCAGTGTAAAATCCCTGCCTTGGCCCCTTATCCTCTAGAGCATACAAAAAGAGGAGAAGGCCCAAGAATAAACACGGCAGACAACCATAGCCCGGAAGGCCCAGGGTATAAAAAAGACCACCGAAAAGGGCAAAAAACATCTACCTGCAAATCAAGACGTCACCTGACGTCTCAAGCCTGTTCTTTCACCCGTGAGTATCATAGGAATACAGGATTTGACGTTCTACTGGAACCCTCTGTTCAGGTAGCTTAGGTGGTGGCCACTGTGAGGTCATGGAAATAAGTTCTTTTCTGGTGGGGATATTGTCCCATCCATAGGCCACTGCCTTTTTCTTCTTAACGTCTAGAATAGAGGCATCGAATAGGTTGGCCTGAACTGCCCAGGGCACAATATAATCTGTCTCAAGGAGCCTCGCAGCTGCCACTGTCCCAGATTCCCTGGTTACCACAGATCCCGGCCCACCTCTTAGGATCATGAGAGTCTTTCCATCTACCACCACGCTCAGATCTACAATTGCCTTTACCTTTACTCCTCCTACTTGAATAAGTATATCTCTGTCGACCACAAAATCGTCTAAATAATATCCGAGTTCCTCTACCATGAAACGGGCAAGCTTCTGTTTAATCCTCTCACGGTCTGTATCATAAACCAGTCTACCTGTTATAAAACAGGGGATCTTCTCATAGATTGAATAGTTCGAGTCTTGAAAACCCATCTTCTACCTCCTAAATTACGCAGTGTAACCAATCACAGGTACAGACGATATACTTTTAAAAGCCCAAAGAGTACCGTAGAGCAAGGAAAAACATTTTTCTATGAAGGTCAACCTAAAAAACTGCTACATTGTCCTAAATGAGCCAAGATACCCTGAAAACATAGGTGCCAGTGCCAGAGCCATTATGAATATGGGGCTGGGTGGGCTTATCGTTGTAAATCCATACAGATTTGACATGGATGCAATCAACAAGATGGCAACCCACGAGGCTTCATCGATTGTGGAGGAAATGAAAGTATATGACGACATCTTAGAGGCCTTGGCACAGTTCAATTACTGCGTAGGCACCACTGCGAGAACAGGCCGTGGAAGACGCCCTACTCACACACCTAGGACCATTGGGCCACATGTTGCCCCCCTGTCTCAGGAAAATAAAATCGCATTTCTCTTTGGGTCAGAAAAATTCGGTCTCTCAAATCAGGTCCTCCGTCTCTGTCAGGCCATTGTTACCATACCAACAGCAGACTTTTCTTCCTTAAATCTTGCACAAAGTGTCATGATTATTTCATATGAACTATTTCAAACTGATCTACCCCAGACTGTTTTCACTCCCCAACTAGCTAATTTAAGGGAACTTGAGGGGATGTATGAACACCTCAAAGAGGTCTTTCTGGAGGTGGGATATATTAATCCAGAGAATCCAGATTATTTTATGCAAAACTTTAGGAAGCTCTTTTCTAGAATTCAACTCAGAAAAAAAGAAGTCAAGATGATTAGGGGATTTTGCAGGCAACTCTTGTGGAGGATCAATTCATTAAAGTGAAAGAGGCCATCTCAATATTTTTTTTTATTTTTTGGGCGATAATGGCCTTCTTTTTTTATAAGATACCAGTCTGCCTTGGCACTCAGGGCCCAACTATTACGGTGATTGTATCTTCAGAGATCCGCCCTTATAAAGAAGCCCTTGGAGGCCTAAAGTCATCTCTAACTTTTCCGATTCAAGAGTACAACTATCGCTCAAATCCCAAACTTGTGGAACATGTCTTAAAGAGTGAATCCTCTGATTTTGTTGTGGCAATAGGCCCTGAGGCCGCTAAGGCAGCCAGAGCCTCATCCCCATTACCTCCTCACAAGAAACTGTACCTTATGGTACTGGACCCAAAGAGTCTACTTAAACAACAAAAAATTTGTGGAGTAGATCTTAGGATCCCTGTGGAAAGGCAACTTGATGCAATATCGAAGAGGTTTCCACCGCCTGTTCGAATCGGAATTCTTTACAATGCTCTGGAAAATCAAAAGATCATCGATGAGTTTGTAAAAAAGGCAGAGTGGTTCAACGCCACGGTTACAGGGATCCAGGTCAACACTCCAAAAGACTGTCCTGGGGCATTGATAAAAAACAGAAAAAATATAGACATACTCCTCTTCATACCAGACACCATAGTCATCAAAGAGGCCTTAGTTCAGTATCTCATAAAAGAAAGTATTTTCAGAGGCATCGCTGTTGTGGGTTACAACCACTTTTTTATAGAAAATGGCGCTGTTATGAGTCTCAGCATAGATTACGAAGAGGTTGGTAAACTTGGAGCCAATCTTTTAAAGCAGATATGGGATGGAGGCAAATGTAGTCTACTTCCTCCCCCATTTAAACTGGAGTGGAATCAAAGGGCATGGGATACCGTAAGGCAAAGGCGATAAGGAATCTGAGTCTCGGTAAAAGGCTGGCTCTTAGTATTGTGGCGCTCATAAGCGTGGCCACACTTCTTTTAGGTCTGTATGGCTCACGCCTTACAGAAAGGTTTATGAACGAGCGTTTTGAAGATAGGATGGCCTTTTTGGCAAGATATCTTGCACTAAATTCAGAGCTTGGAATCCTCATCGGTGATCACAGGATGTTGGAAAAGCTTGCCAAAAATCTTTTGTCTGAAAAAGACGTCAAGGGGGTGGAGGTAAGAGATTCAAAGGGCCAAATCCTGGTGTCAGTGGGAGAAACAAAAAACCAAGGCTTAAATGAAACTGTATACCCAGTGATCCTGAGGCAGGAAGAAGAAGAACTAGTATTCAGTAAAAATGAAAGGCTTAGAGAGACAAAGATCGGATCGATCCACCTATTTTATTCTGCGGAAAGTATAGAAGAGGTAGTGAAAGACTTTAAAGCAAAGACCCTCATAGCAGCTCTTTTCCTTTTGATAACCAGCGCTTTTATAGCGATCCTAATCTCCAGGGCATTGACATCTCCCTTAAAATCTCTTGCTGAGGCTGCCAGAGAAGTTGCAAAAGGGAGCCTAGACATTCGAGTCAAAGGTGGAACACTCCCCGAGACCAGAGAACTGGCCATGGCCTTTAATAACATGTTAACTGCCCTTGAAGAGAGCAGACACACCCTCGAGGCTACATACCAAGAGATGATTCAGCAAAAGGCCCTGGCAGAGGTGGGCGAATTTGCATTCACTGTTGCCCATGAAATAAAAAATCCCTTGGGGATAATACAGGGGGCCTTAGATATCATACAAAAGCCTGAAGCAGGGGAAGATACAAAAAAGACAATGATTGAATACCTCAAAGAGGAACTCATACGTTTAAATAGAATTATCCAAGACTTCTTAGAATTTTCCAGGCCTAGAGAACCAAAACTATCAAGTCAGAATCTAGGAGATCTCATAGACTCTATAGTGAAAAAAGCTATAGTTGAGTGGGAGCCTAAGGGGGTTGAAATAAAATTTCAAAATACAACCCACGACATCTATGGACGAGTGGACGCAGATCTTCTAAACCAGGCCCTCTTAAATCTGATAAAGAACGCCTGCGAAGCTTGCGAAAAAGATATTTCACCGTGTGTGATAATCACTGCTGAATTAAAAGGTAAATTTTATGAAATCAGTATTGAAGATAATGGTCCTGGCATACCAGAAGATATCAAAGACAAGATCTTTGAGCCTTTCTTTACCACAAAAGCCAAGGGAACTGGCCTCGGACTGGCATTGGTAAAACGTGTAATAGAACTGCACGGTGGTTCAATTATAATCTCTGGCAAAGAAGGCCTTGGCACCATCGTTACTTTGAGGCTTCCCATCACCCAAACCCAATTGGGTGACTCAGGTGCCAGCCAGACATATATAATAGCAGGGGCATAGAGTAGGAGGGTAATGACCTATGGCATACATCCTCGTAGTTGATGACGAATCAAAGATGCGACACATCCTGAGAATAATGCTTGAACTCAAGGGCCACAAGGTAAAAGAGGCCAGTAATGGTAGTATTGCCCTTAAACTCATTAAGGAAGAGCCATTCGATCTGGTGATATCCGACATAAAAATGCCCGAGCTCGACGGATTCGGCCTACTCGACGAACTCAAACGACTAGACCAGGGCCCACCAGTGGTCTTCATCACCGCCTTTGCCACCATTGATTCCGCAGTAGAGGCCATGAAAAGAGGGGCGGTCGACTATATTACCAAGCCATTTGAAGAAGAACGCATACATCTTACCATAGAGAAGGCCCTAGGGATCTCAAAAATAATGGAGGAGAACCGTGAACTCAAGCGACAGCTCGATGACGTTGCAGGGCCTAAAGATATTATATACGCCTCCCCTGCCATGAAAAAAGTGATAAAGATGGCAGAGCGAGTTGCAATAAAAGGCGATACTACCGTCCTTATTCTGGGGGAATCCGGGGTTGGAAAAGAAGTGATGGCTCACTACATCCACAAGATGAGTCCAAGGGCCCAAGGGAAATTCGTTCCTGTAAATTGCGCTGCTATAAATCAGGGCCTTGTTGAAAGTACTCTTTTCGGCCATGAACGCGGGGCCTTCACCGGGGCTGATAGGAGAAAAAAGGGCCTTTTTGAATATGCTCAAGGGGGAACACTCTTTTTGGATGAAATAGGAGATCTTCCCTTTGAGGCCCAGGCAAAACTTTTAAGGGCCCTTCAAGAAAAAGCGATTCAAAGAGTTGGCGGAAATGACGTTATAAAAATTGACGTGAGGGTATTGTGTGCAACCAATCAAAATCTTGAGGCCTTAGTAAAGAAAAACAAATTTCGACAGGATTTATTCTATAGGATAAATGTATTCCCTATAGAAATTCCGCCTCTAAGATCTCGTACCGAAGATATCATTCCTCTTGCAAAACATTTTGTAAAAAAGGCCATGGGGAGGGATATTGACGGTCCAATTTTTACTCAGGGAGCAGAGAGGGTCTTATTGGAACACTCGTGGCCAGGAAATGTTAGAGAACTGGCCAATGCTATGGAACGAGCTGTGATCATGGCGAGCTCAACTCCCATAACAGTAGAGCATTTGTCATTTTTAAAACCGAATAAGGCCACAGGCTCTTTAAAGGACTTTAAACTTCCTCCAGAAGGAATAAACCTTGAAGAGTTTGAAAAAGATATTATTCGACAGGCCTTGGAGATTGCAGACAATAATCAGAGCAAGGCCGCAAGACTCCTTGGTTTAACCAGATCCAAATTCAGGACAAGGGTGAAACAGCTCGAAAATGACTAATATGAAACAGGGCATTTCCATAACATTTGTCATCAATTTTATAATGATCTTGGTCCATGTCTTTGGAGTTGATAATTCTTTAGCCAATGACAGGACAGAATTGGTCTTTGTCGGAGAAGACATCGATGTCATCACCATTGCCTCAAAAAGGGCAGAATCTGTCAAATCTGCTCCTGCAATTGCATCTGTAGAGACTGAGAATAGACTTAAAACTCTCGGCATCCAGACCCTTGGAGAAGCCCTTAGACTCCACTCAGGCTTTTTCACCACAAAACGTGAATGGGGGACCCAACCCTTTCTTAGGGGGATTGAAGAGGGAATTCTGTTTCTATACGATTCCGTGCCTCTAACCTCAGACGCCACCAAAACCATTCATCCATTAGATGAAGACCTCAGTCTCTTTTTTGTAAAAAGGCTGGAACTCATTAAAGGACCTGGGTCTGTCATATGGGGCCCAGACGCATTTGCAGGCATTGTAAATGTAGTACCCAAGAGGGGAAGAGATGTAGAGGGCGTAGATGCCCAGATTGTCACAGGTGTCCCCTTTGGAAAGGCCCAGGTAGATTTCCTTTGGGGGAAAAACAAAGGTCTATGGGAGGCGCTGATTGGATTAAGTGCATCTGTTACCAGACCAAATAACAGGGATTTTACGATTGTACGATTCAGGGAGGCAGGTGACTCAAATCCAGTCCCTCCTGAACAGCGTATTGGCAAAAGCAATATAGACGACTCCAAAAATGTGGAGCTTATTTTCAATTTTACTTGGAAAGATTGGCTTAGCCTCTCTGGCAGATGGTCTGAGATGGAAAAAAACTACGTATTGAGCCAGACCAATAACGACCTTAGCTGGAACGGTCAGAGGAAAAGCCCATTTCGATTCCTAAAATTCGAGGCAAAACATCCATTGACCAACGGCTTCACATTGACAGTGAATGGATACGTCAACGAATTGAAATTTCATCAAAAGGAGATTGACATCTCATGGGAACAAACCAGTAGAGTGTATTATGGTGAAGTGCTATTTGAAAGGGAATTTTCCAAACACCTTGGTCTGATAACCCTAGGGGCAGGCATCAGGAAAAATTTCATCACTGGTGCTGTCATTGGCAAGAGCTTTATACCGGACTTTCTCCAGCCTGAAAATGAGCTATTCATACCAAAAATCGATCAGGAAGATTTCAATACCTCTTTAAAGAGTCTTTTTGTTCAAGTAAGACGTCACTGGTCCAAGATAGATGCATGGGCAGGACTCAGAGTAGACGATCACAATCAGTATAATATCACTTGGTCTCACAACATCGGTCTTTCATACCACCCTTCTTTCTCCTGGTACATGAAATTCCTGTATGGCACAGCATTTAGGACCCCCTACAACCAGCAATTGCTTGGAAGAACAGAACTTGACCCAGAATCTGTGAACAATGTCTCCATAAACTTCCATCTGAGCCCAATGACAATTGGGCAAAGTGACCATACACAATTTGAAGGGGACCTGACCCTTTTTTGGAATAGGCTTCGCCATCATGTTAAGGAAGACCCTTATGCTGGTCTTTCAAATGCAGGTCATGGCGATATCTGGGGAATTGAGATTGGGATGAATCTCAAACCTTCATCTTGGTTCAAATTGTGGACAAACGCCACCTTGCAACACTATACAGGAGATGACGATGCCTTTAAGGTACTAGACTTTGTATTTATTAGATCAGATGGTACTCAGATCCCCCACTACACTCGATGGAATAGCCCCTTTGAAAAAGGACCAGATGTCATGACCCGGTTGGGCATTACCATAGTACCAAAAGACGGAGTTGAACTTTCAACAGTATTGTCATATGACGGTCCATGGTGGGTCACCTATGACAAAGGAAAACTCAGGACTAAGATTGAAGATAAAACCACCGTGGATGTCACCCTCCATACAAAAGGACTGATCCCGCATTCAGATGCCTACATTGCAATCAAGAATCTCTTAGATGAAAGAAATGACGTGCCAGGGATATATAGCACCTATAGATCCCCTGGCATAACTGTATTCCTGGGCCTTGAAACAAGGTTTTAGGTTTAGAAGTCTACAATCTTACTCGCCTTGGTCTGTTCTTTTCTCAAGGCCATGGCGCGACTTAAATCGGCAGATGCACTCTCTTCGTCGCCTATCCTTTCATATAGCTGTCCTCTAAGCATATAGGCTGATGCATAAGATGGATCCAGATCTATAGCCCTTGAAAGGCTCTCGATGGCCTCGTCCAATGCCTCTTGCTGAAACAGAATTGCTCCCTTGTGGTAATGAAATCGAGGATTTTGGGGATTACACTCTATTGCCTTATCAATATCATGCATGGCAGCCTCCTTATCTCCTTTCCTGAGATAGGCTACTGCCCTGGCCTGATAGACCTTTCCCTCGTCGTGATCATGCTCCAATACCTTGGTAAAAATTTCTATTGCCTCATCAAATTCTTCATCCATCAACTTAAATTGTCCATCAGTAAAGAGATCTTCTAGATCATCGCGCATCCCTTCATTCACCTCCTTATATTATTTCCAAACAGGATACTGGACATCCTCCTCTCAGAATAGAGAAAATTATCTTTCCCCAAAAGAATAAATTCTGTCAACAAGTAACTTTTCTGATTGTCAATTTTTCAATGCATTTTCTTTAGACTAAAAGGGCCAGGCGTTGTTACCTGGCCCCAACATTTTAGTCTCGAGACTGTCAATTAGCCTGCGAATGCCTTTTCAAGAGGTGGTACCATCTGTTTCTTTCTGCTCATCACTCCAGGAAGCCATACAGTTCTTCCTTCCAGGGCCTTTCCAAAGGCCTTCTCCACCACACTTGGATCATCTGTAACGGCCATGAGCTCAGTACCCTCTTGCATGATATCTGTAAGCATCAAAAATACACTGTGACGATTTCCTTCTGCCTTCACCTTTTCAAGCTCTGCATAGAGGTCATCCATCATACCCTTCACGAGATCAAGGCTGACTAGTTCAAGCTGGCCGATTCCCACTGCCTTGCCGCTCATATTAAAGTCTTTGTAGTCTCTAAAGATCAAATCTCTTGGAGCGACTCCTTCAACAGCGCTCTTGGCCTTTGCCATTTCCATACCCCAGGCCATCATATCGTCAACGCCTGCTATCTTGGCAAGGGCCTCTGCCGCCTCTTTATCTGCATCTGTGCATGTGGCAGACTTAAAGAGCACAGTATCACTCAAAATTGCAGACAACATAAGGCCTGCAACATTCTGTGGAATGTCTTTTTTATACACGTCTTTATAAAGAGTATAAATTACAGTACCTGTACAGCCTACAGGCATGGCGCAGAAAAATATTGGATTGGGGGTTGTAATATCCCCTATCTTGTGGTGATCCACTACAGCCATTAACTCTCCGCTGTCCCAATTGTCAGGTGCCTGTTTGATGTCGCTGTGGTCTACCAGCATGTACTTTTCGCCACCAACGTCGGTCCTGAGTTCTGGCTCAGAAAATCCAAACTTTTCAAGAACAACCTTTGTCTCTGGGTTGAGTTCACCCTGTCTGCACGGCACAGCGTCCACACCAAGCATCTTTTGAAGTTCTGCAAAGGCGATAGCCGAGGCGACTGAATCGGTGTCCGGGCTCTTGTGCCCTAAGACATAAACTGCCATGATCTGATCCTCCTTTTATTGTAAAATTAATGACTCCCTGTTTCAGACTCCGGGAATCTTCCCCAGTTTCTTATCCAGCTCCGAGCCCCTACAGGAGCACTCGTAAGACTGGCTTTGGTTCTCTTAGACTACAAAAACATGATGTAGCACACCCGCCATTTTTTTCAAGGTAAAAAAAAGCATATTTTGTTTTTTTCTGAATGATGCTTCAATCAACCAATATGGCTGGAAGTTTAAAAGCTAGATGAGTTTTTTTGCCGATTTCCAGCTATCCCTTTGAGGTAATGCGGAGAGAAGATATTGATCTCCTCAGATTCGACCAAAAGATTTTGACGTTAATTTTTATTCTGGAGTAATGGAGATACAGTGATTGTGCCTTGATCGAATTTGAATAATGTTGGACCAAGCTCCTCCTTTATCTCCAGCCTTGCATTTTCAATCCCGATTGTACAGTTTGGATAGACCCTTTCCCATACCTGGATCTTAGATGCCTGGAGCATGCCGAGTCTTTCCTCAATTTGCCTGAGTTCGTAGCGTATTCGCTCTAGTTCATCAATTAAATTCATCAACGCAGATGTCAGGCTTTCCTTCAACACCAATCCTTTGCCCTCAAGCTTTCCTCTGGTCTTTTCAAGCTTAATCAGTTTTGAAAGACCGTCTTTAACCTTGTGAATTTTGTCTGCAGTCTCTTCAACTTGGGCAACCCTTTCTTTATACATTTTATCCAACACCGGATCTCTTCCAGAAAGGACAATGGTTGGAACAAAGGCCTGACTACCCAATACCTTGACTGCAATGCTTCCACCTACCCTAATAGCACCTCCAGCAATTAACCCCTTGCCAGTTACAGCAAATAGGTGACCTTTAGCATTGCATTCTGCATCGAGCATATAGTCTCCTAGCTCAACATCACCACCAACGGTCAAATTGGCATATTCCACAGCTCCACACGCCAGATCCTTGGATACAATAACACGTGTTAGTCCAGCCCTTATGATCCCTCGAACCTTTAGGTTGCCACCCACAGTCACCTGTGCCTCATCCTCGATGTTACCACCGACCTCGAGATCCCCTTCTGTTCTCACCTCCATGCTTCCCATTATGGATTGCCTAATTATGAGTCTCTCGCCCCAAAATACTATATTACCCGTGGAAAGATCTACTGAACCAGGTATTTCCCATTCCTTTAGTACAGTAATGGTCCCGTCTTTTAAGACTTCGAATTTGCCTGGCCAAATCGCCAATAACTCTCTGTCGTCTGAAGAGACTTCTACACCTTCACCTATCTTAAAGATTGGCCATCTTCCTGGTTCAGGCGGCACTTCTTCACCAAATATGTTGATTCCAGGGGTTCCAGTAGTAGGTGGCCTCTTCCTCGCAACCACTTGGCCTTTTTTGACATTTATTATTGTCAAATTGGTCCTGTCATCTCTATAAATCCCCTCTAATATTTCATAGTCATCGTCCTTGAACGGATATACTTCTATTGATCCATCTTCTCCGTTAACAGGATAGGTCCCACGAGCAACAATCCATCTGTCATCTTCAGGTTGAGGGAATTCCAAGATCCCATGTTTTATGTCATATTCAGCGAGTATTTCCTTTATTCTGCTAGTCCACCCAATATCGGGCTCCTGCTCAAAAACTACGTAGGCCTCCATAAAATCCTTTGAGACCTTCAATTTTGCTTTGCCTTCAAATATTGATATACCTTTTACGAGATCTTCCCTTGACATCCTTTGATCCCACTTTTTTATTCTATCGACTGTTAATGTTTAATTCATTAATTGAACCAAAAAAAATCTATAAGAAGGGGGAATTATGAAATTTTTCATTGATACTGCGAACCTTGATGAAATAAAAAAAGCAAAGGAATGGGGACTTGTCGATGGTGTAACCACAAATCCAAGCCTCATTGCAAAAGAAAATGTCTCCTTTAAAGAACGAATAAAGGAAATCTGTGAACTTGTAAACGGACCAGTTAGCGCTGAGGTAGTAAGCACTGATGCTCAAGGCATGATAGAAGAAGCACGCGAACTCAGTTCCCTGGCTGACAACGTCGTAATAAAAATCCCAATGACAATGGAAGGCATAAAGGCCACCAAAACCCTTTCTCAAGAAGGTATCCGCACAAATGTTACCCTCATCTTCTCACCACTTCAGGCCCTACTGGCAGCCAAGGCCGGTGCAACCTACGTTAGCCCGTTCGTAGGAAGGCTCGATGACATATCTCATGACGGTATGGCACTAATAGAACAGGTGGTTCAGATATTCGATAATTATGGCTTCGACACAGAAATTATCGTAGCCAGTATCAGAAATCCGATCCACGTACTCGATGCTGCAATAATGGGCGCCGATATTGCCACTATACCATTTAAGGTCATTAGCCAGCTCGCCAAACATCCACTCACGGATATAGGGCTAGAGAAATTTTTAAAGGATTGGGAAAAGGTTCCCGAAAAATAAGGTAGGATGCCCAAACTGTGTTGGATCTTTTTGGTCGCCCTATACGGTACGTTTCTAACTGTTGATACCCAAGCTCAGCTTTTCTTCTACAGGGATTCGGATGGGGTGCTACACATTTCAAATGTGGCGCCCCAAACCCCATTCCATACTAACCTCGATTATATAGAGGAAGCTGCTTATTCCTTTGACATTGACCCACTCCTCCTTAGGGCCCTTGTATTGGTTGAATCCAACGGTAATCCCAAGGCAATTTCAAGAAAAGGCGCCATGGGACTCACCCAGCTCATGCCAGGGACTGCTAAAGACCTTGGAATTGAAAATCCCTTCGACCCAAGAGAAAATGTGCTGGGGGGTGCCCGATACCTCAAGGAAATGCTAAATAGATTCCGAGGGGATCTCATATTGGCATTAGCTGCTTATAATGCCGGTCGCAATGCAATTGAACGTCATAAAGGGCTTCCAGACTATCCTGAGACCATTAGTTTCGTTAAAAGGGTGCTTGAGACCTGGAGAGAGCTAATAAAGAAAAAAGGGCCTCAATCGCATGAGGCCCTTTTTTGATGTTCCTTGTTATCTAAGCTCAGCTACTAGCGGAGAAATGCACCCCACAATTTTTCAAACAATGGACTTCCGCCTTCGCTTCCCCTTTCTGCTGCAACATATTCACCTGGCTCATTGATCTTAACCCACACATATGCGCCTACATGGGAAAGTACTTCGGCACCTTCTGCAGGCCTGAAGGCATAATCTCCATGAGACTTGACGTATACCTCAGGGTCAGCACCCTGGAATGGTAACTTAACAAACATAGTCTCATGGCCTTCACCTTCAACTCCGACCTTCAGTATGTATCCTTCTACAAAGCCCTTTCCAGCAACATACACGAATTCCTTTGCTGGCTGGAACCCAAGCTCTGTTATCTCAGGCCTGATCTCCTCTGGCACGTAGAAGTAGTGCTTATCAGACCAAGGACCATTCACCACCTGTTTGAGATAGGTCTTGTTCAACTCCTCTTCAGTTAACTTGGCACCTAGCTCAGCAGCAATCTCTGCCCCTGTAATATGGCCTTCAGCAGTCATGTAGAATAACTCTTCAGCATGGTGCCTGCTGTGAGCCAATATTTCATCCTGTCTTGCACCGAGGATGCTGAGGCCATTTGCCTCGAATTTATCAATGTAGATAACCTCTCCATCCACTACGAAGAATGGATCTGGGCCTTTTCCAGCTAAGAAGTCAGCCATAGCAGGAGTCGGCACCATGCCGGTCTTTCTCATATACTCTGCAAGACCCTCTTTTGTCTTAGCTGCCTCTGGATCAAAGGTAAGGGCCCTGTTCTTCTCCTCAAACCATGGTGGTGCCCATGGCAAGAAGCCTACGATCCTATCGGTGATACGATGTGCACCAGGATCCTTTGTGTAATCGCCGTGGCAATCGAAACAGGACTGTGCCCCGAGTGCCTTCTCTGCAGGCTGTACTCCATGGCTGTCAGAGAAGTAATGAGCAGCTATAAAGAGCATGGGCATTGGATTGGACTCGCCTTCAGCCTTTAACACCTTTACCAAGGCCTCCTGCATTGCCCTTACGTCTTCTTCCCACCAGAGCTCAGGGAAGCCATCGCCTGTGTGGTCGAAGATCACATAGCCAGAATCCTTGAGCACTACCTTACCTACATTTGGATCCTGTGCCCATGTAGGATCATTGGGTGGAATGTCTCTAAGCTGGTCTGGTGTATAGACGTAGAATGTCGCTGCAGGCAGGAACTTGTCTATAGCAGCGTTGATCTCTCTTAGATACAAGACCTTGGTTCCACCATATGCAAGAGGATTATCAGCTAGGGCGCTCATTCCTCCCTCTGGATACGGATTGGCATCGACCCAGGTAAGAATGGTTATCGGGTTACCAATCACAATCTGAGGATATCCATTCTTGGAATTTGCCCAATACAGAGGCGGATAGACCTCATTGTCATGGGCTGGATCATAGGTTATTGGCACTCCAAGGGATTTTTGCTTTTCAAGCATGATCTGATAGAAGCTCTTCCAGAAATCGAACTTGGGATTGGTCATGAGACCATTCACGAGCTGGCCTGGATCGGCCTCGCTGCTCATCCAGAAATAATCCACCATCTGTGACATGAAATCCATTGGCTGAATGCCATTACCATCAGCATCGATGTGCTGTGCCAGCATATGGAAGTGCGGGATCCCGTAGCCTGGTGAAGTTCCATATACCGGTGAAAGAGCATAGTATGGAGGAAATGCCATGGCTGGGAAGTTGGAAAGACCGCCCATCAAGGTGTAATAGCCGAATCTGTTATCGAAGTTTGAATAATAACCAAGGGTGTCGTCAAAGGCCCTGAAACGCCAGGTACGTTTATATGGAATATGACATGTTTCACATGCGATCTCGGCTATGTGCTTACCAGCCACTTCCCCGAATTTTTCTTCATGCTTTCTGGTGGGATTAGGCGCATCTGGATCCTGTCCGCTTAGATGGCAGCCTTCGCATGTCCTTGGCTTTGGATTGTTGTCAAGGTCATTTCTCACCATATGGGCAGTGTCTGTCCCCTTGAGGAAGTTGTGCTTTGCTTCAACGTCACCCGTATATCTCAGATGGCATGAACCACAGCCCATCTTCTTCCCTGACATGTGGACGTCATAGCCTGAGGCTTCTGGATCATCTGTGAAGTTTACATATTGACCATTCTTGACCCAGTCAGCTGGCATTCCAAGGGCATAAAGTCTTGCTCTGGTCCACTCAGAGTTGCCATGGTCCTTTGTCATCACATGGCACTGGCCACAGACCTTGACCCATTTCCATGAATCGACATCATCGGAACCGCCAAACATTTCAATGTCGAGAGCTCCGTCGTCACCAAGGTCGGCCACGTTGTAATATGACTTTGCCTCCCACTCATCTCCATTCTTCACGATCTGCACATAGCTGAGTGGCATGCCGTCATTATTGAGATCTAGACCCATTAGCTGTGCAGTGGGCATCATGTAGAAGAAGCTTGGCAAGAAATCATGCCTTGCAGCCATATTCTTTAAGGTATCGTATGGGATAATCCCATTTTCCCAATCAGCTATGACTTTGGTGAGATTGATTCCAAAGAATGCCTTGGGATCGAAGTATGTCATGTCCCCCTGCATAATCAGGCCGTAGGCATACTGAAATGCAGCCCAGCCCAAGCCTACGAGACCGCTATACTGAATTCCCTGACCCTCTACAAGTGGGGCGCGGACGAAATCTCTCACAGACGCATTTGGGTCGTCCCAATCAGTATAGATCTTACCAGGCTCATAGGAACGAAGTGGGAAAGGAATTGGTAGGAGTTGCCCAGTTCCTGGATCTCTAATTTCATAGCCGTACACGAATGAATTAAAGAACATTGCATTTAGATCATCCATGGTGGCCTCAGCTGGCATTAGGCCATTTTGCTTCATATAGTCCAGGATTTGGGCAAAAATAGCCCCAATGGCCTCCTGATTTGCCATTAACTTGGCCATCTCATCTGCACCACCGTTTGGATTGTAGGTGTATGCATCCTTTATTCCATTTTGGGTATAGATGTGAGGAGTAATACTTGGTGGTCCGTATAGTGCATAGGGTAGTGATTCCCCAGAGGGATCAATAGCCTTTAATCCGTCTGTCCAGATCCTGAAGAGCTCTCCTACATGGTCTTTTGGTAACATGCTAAGCTTGAAGAACTTGCTGCCTATTGGGCGAGTCATGCGCTGAATGTCATTGGTGTAGGAAAGGGCGCTTTCATTCAATACGCCTTCCTTAAGTGGCATTCCAAGGGAAATCTTAACCACCTCTCCATTTTGGCGTTCAGCAAAGATCATGAGCCTTGGCCTGAAGGGCTGCACCTTAAGGCCATCTGCTGCCTCATAAACAAATGGATTTGATTCAAGGTCTGGATCAATATGGCAGAGAAGACAGTCTGCCTCCATGACCCCACTCTTTGACCAGTCATGGCGCTTTGGATCGCCGTGATCAGCAACTGTCTCTTGAATAGACTTTCCGCTAATCAGAGACTGTGTCGTAGCATTGGGGCCATAGGTGTAGAAATCTCTATCGTAAGAGTGTGAAAGTGTGGCTTCAGCCTCTGGGCTGTCGTAAGGGGCCACAGTCCCATCAGACTTTACAATTCCTTCTGCTGGACCGCCGCCTGGGTGACAGCTGTAGCATGTCCCCAACTGATCTGCCACGCCCTGATCAAAGAAAAATGGCTTGCCCTCAGTTGAGAAAGGATTGTCCAAGGTACCTCTTTCCCTCTTAGCCGCCAACTGGCGGTAAGAGGGGGGTCACCATGCACCAAACTGTCCAGAACTCAGAAGGTGACCGTAGGCATTTGCCAGATATTTATAAAGAGTTCCGTCATTGTGTTCATCGCTCCAATGATCACTCAAATTTTCACCATTTGGTCCTGCTCCCTCTCTAAAATGGTATGCACGGGTTATGGCATCATAATCATGACACCTACCACATGTCTTTTTTGGGCTATATGCAGGTCCCCTCATATAAACCGACCCGTTTGCCGCCCGAATTACATCGTTTGGGTCTAATTGGTCCTTAATCGGGTTGCCATTTCTGTCCAACAAGGTCACAGCAGGATGTGCCATGACCATATGTGGGGCCACTACTAGAAGTAGAGCTACAAAGGACACAATACAACTTCGTAGGACATTGGTTCTCATCCTTTTCCCTCCTGAATTTGATATTCTTTATTAAGAAAGGGGTAAGAGAACTCCCAAACTCTTACCCCAAATCTTCATTGTTTTACTTTTCCTGTCTCAGGATAATGTTGGAATGACACCTCAGACAATCAGCTGTCGTGTGGCATACATTACATGACCTAAAGTTCTTTATAGCCTCTTCAGCATGTCTGGGTTCTGGTATAAAAGCGATCCAATCAGCTGCCTTGTGGGATATTGGCTTCTGGCTCCTATGACAATCAGAACAGAAGCTTGCAACGTGGCATGTTGCACACAGACGTCTATCGTGGGTTGCCTCTACACCATGTTGAGTGGTCTTCCAATTGAAGATGTGATCTTTTGGTTTCTTGGTCCTGTGACACTCTTGGCAGAATTTCTTGTCCTTACCATGACAATATTCACAGCTCTTATCGAATCTCGACTCAAATCCGTGATGCATGGCCCAATCGCCATGGTGGCTCTCAGGTGGAACATCCTTCCTCACCTTCTCATGGCAGGTTGCACATGACTTAGGAGCCTCCTCTCCATTGTGGCACTGCTGGCAAGTGGTCATTCGAGGCCATTCAATGGAATTGAGTGACTCAGCCTCTCCAAGGCCCTTATGGCACGTTGTACACTCTAGTCCATCGTGTACTTCATGGCTAAAAATTACGTCTTCAAAGCTCTTTGGCTTCTCCTTTGCAGCCCTCTCAACCGAATAGTCCTTTTTTGAGCTTTCAACAGTATGGCACACCAAACAGTCTTCGTTGGGATTATCCATGTTTATCTCATGACATTCACCACACGTGTCCATAGAGGGATTTTGCATCTTGCCTTCATCAGTGGCTGTGTGACACTGACTGCACTCGATTTCATTTTCCACCACATGTAGCTTGTGGTTAAACTTAAGATCCCCTTCCTTCTTACAACCAGAAAGGCTTAAGCTTGATAGCGTTAATATGGCCAAAAACAGTATTGTTTTACTTATTATCTGACTCTTCATGACCCGCACCCCTCTACCAACTAAAGTTAATGGTTGCGGTAAGGGCATTTATGCCCGATACCCCAAATTCTCTGTAATAATCGTCTCTCTCATATTCATATTTGAGCTCTGCCCATTTTTCTGGAGCAAGCTTGTAGCGGCAAAGGCCATAGTACTGCTGAGCTGCCTCGCCCTCTATGAGGCTGTTGACATCTTCAGTTTTATAGTAAAAGCCCGCCCCAAGAGTCATCTTTTCAGTGATTTCCTGAGAGAGATCACCGTAAACCGAAGAAGATTCGGCTTCATAAAATTCGTCCCTGTCCTCGTACCATTTGCTATAGCCAAGGGTCAGCTTTGTGCCTTTAAACAGCCACCAATCCTCCATTGAAAATCCTAAGGTCCATCTATAAAAATTGGTGTTATAGAGGTCTTCTTGTGACTCATGACTTAGACGCCTGGCAGTAAGCCTTACAAATGCTGTAAGTCCCTCCTGCCTTGGAATGGGCTGGGACAAAGAAATGGTATAGTCTATATATCCTATCTCCCTCGCAAGATACAGGCGCTTTATATCCTGAGCTAGATTGTCACTTACAGAAAAGGTATAGTCATAGATAAAATCGTCTTCTCTTTTTACCTTGAAGCGCTTATAGACATTTATTCCAATTGTTGTATTCGTTTTGGGACAGGTACCAACAAGGTCTATATTCCAGTCTCTGTTGTGTTCATCTATCAATGCCCATCTGGCCCTTACCTTAAGATCTTCCATAGGGCGCCAGAGGATTCTACCTTCAGTTGAAGTCTTTTGATAAAAGACACTCTCTAGATGGAGGGTGAGATCCCTGTTCGGCCTAAAGGCCAGGTTGATTCCACCAACACCATCTTTGTTAAGATCTGAATAGAGCTGAACAATCGCCCCGCCAAATACCTCGAAATCTAACCAATCCCTTCCTACTGCAGTACCTCTGACGTAAATTCCATCAAAGTGTACTGTCTCTGCGCTGTAGGCATATTGACGGCCAAGCCTTAAATCAATACCTTCAAGAACATCCTTTTTCTCAAAATAGGCATAAAAGGCGTCAAGCCTCTGCCTTTGGTCACTTGATACATCCACATAGTCCTGAAAGATGGATCCAAAGGCTGTTCCATCAAGATCCTTTTGATACTTTCCTAAAAAAGAGAAGGTGACCCCTGTATTTGAGTGTGACATGTCAACACCCAGGACCTCAATAAGATCCTGATCATTTGAATCATCACTCAAAAGGTCACCATTTGGACTGTCAGACCACTGGAGTTTATACTGGGTATTGCTTCGAATCTCTGCATTTCCCCAGCTAAACTCCCGGGCCCATGAAAGTTGCGCACAAAAAAAGACCCCTAACAAAAACATTAGGGGTCCTACCACTAATAAGGAATGTTTTTGGAACTCCCGTCTTGCACTCATGGCTCCCTATCCTCTTTTTTTTATTTTCCCGTGACGACACGGGAATCTTTACCTCCCTAATCTACCCATCCGCGTTGCACGAATGAGTCCCTAAATAGGATGTACCCTTGTTCACTAAGTTAGTCAACATGGAAATTTAAATTTATAATTAGGGCAAAAATAGCTATTAATTTTTTTGATAGCTAGCTACTTTCTGTGGAAAAAATATTTCCGCGACCCGACCCCCAAAAGGATGCCCATCCCCATCAAAGTCACTATTACAGAAGAGCCACCATAACTGAAAAGAGGAAGTGGTACCCCCACGACTGGCATGAGTCCGATAACCATATTTATATTCACTACTGCCTGCCAGAAAAACATGGCAGTTACTCCCACAGCCAAAAAAGATCCAAGGCGTTCATTTGATTCAAATGCAATCTTGAGGCCCCGATATACTACAATGGCATAAAGCAATACCAAAAAGAGTGCCCCAGCAAATCCCCACTCTTCACCCCAAAGACTAAAAGCAAAGTCCGTATGGACCTCAGGCAAAAAACTTAAATGGGCCTGTGTGCCTTTCATAAAACCCTTTCCCCACAAGCCACCTGAGCCAATAGCTACCTTTGACTGGATGATGTGATAGCCTGAGCCGAATGGGTCATTTTCAGGGTCAAGGAAGGTCATTATTCTCCTTTTTTGATAGGGCTTGAGATACTTCCAGACCAAGGGAAGTGCTGAAGCAATGACAACAAATATGGTGACGAACGTAGACCATCTGATTTTGGCAACCAAAACCATGGTCCCAAGGACCATGAGTATCATAACCGCTGTGCCTAGATCCGGTTGTTTTAATATAAGCAAACATGGAATCGCTGCAAAAAAGGCAGGCTTAATTAAATCCTTGAATCCATATATTGGCTTGTCATTTTCATAAAAGTACTTTGAAAAGACAATAACCATTATAATTTTGGCGAATTCAGATGGTTGCAAGTTAAAAAAACCCAGATCAAGCCAACGTTGAGAACCTCCAGCAGATCTCCCAACAAGGAGCACCAACATCAATAGGCCAGTAATAGACCAAAATTGAATATCTGCATAAAGGGCTATTGTTCTATAATCCACAAGACATATCATCAGCATTAAAAGTGTGCCCAATACGCACCAGATGATTTGTTTGAGATAAAATGGGCTATGGGCTACTACACTGGCGCTGTAAAGATTAAGAATGCCAAGACCCATTATTAAAAAGAGAGCCCCCAACAGCACCCAATCAATGGATTTAATAATGCCAAATCTATTCAACATTGAATTCTGTCTTTCGATCAAATCAGAGTGTCCTCCCAGGAAGAAGCATAGGATGCGGGGAACGGCTATTTAACCACGCCTCAATTACCTTTCGGGCTATAGGGGCAGCTACAGATCCACCATGGCCTCCATGTTCCACAATTACAGCCACTGCTATACCAGGGTCTTCACTTGGGGCAAATGCCACAAACCAAGCATGATCTCGATATTCCCAAGGTAGCTTCTCACTCTTTATTCTTTTCTTCTGTTTTATTATCTGAGCAGTACCAGTCTTACCACCAACATTGACCCCTTCTATCCTACAGGCACGACCAGTACCTTTTTTATCTTCAACTACCCCTACTAGGGCCTTCTTTACTGTAGAGAAATACTTCTTTCGGATTGGTAGCCTTGCCTTTATTATGGGGTTAAACTTTTGCTTTACTTTCCCCCTTTGAGTTCTAATCTCCTCTAAATAGGTTGGTTGGAAAAGAGTCCCACCATTGGCTACAGCAGCAATTAAATTGGCTGCCTGAAGCGGTGTTACTGTCAAGAATCCCTGTCCAATACTTACATTTAATGTCTCACCCTTTTGCCATGGCTCTTTGAAGACCCTCTCCTTCCACTCCCGGGTAGGCACAAGCCCTGCCTTCTCTCCTGGCAAATTTATCCCCGTCTGCTCTCCTAACCCGAAGAGCCTTGCATAGTGTGAAATCTTATCTATACCCATTTTAAGGCTAACCTGATAGAAATACACGTCACAGGATTCCACAATAGCCTTGTACAGATTGGTCTCTCCATGCCCCCTCCAGTCCCAACACCTGAATAGCCTTCTACCTAGTCTGAAATAGCCATTGCATCGATATGTGGTCCTGGGCGTAACCAGCCCCTCCTGTAATGCCCCTAAGGCCACTACTATCTTAAATATAGAACCAGGAGGATATGCCCCTTGAATAGCTTTATTCAGTAGAGGACGCGTAATCTTGTCGTTTAACTTCTTCCACTCTTCAGTTGAGAGCGATTTGATAAAAAGCCCGGGATCAAATCCAGGTGTACTTACAAGACACAAAACACGCCCTGTCTTTGGTTCCAGAGCGACAACTGCACCTATTTCATCACCCAGGGCCTTCAATGCCGCCTTTTGAAGGGTGGAATCAATTGTAAGGTAGAGCTCATCACCTGGTCTTGGAGGGACTGTATCGAGCACCCTGACAAGCCTTCCCTTGGCATCGATCTCCACGCGCTTTACACCTGGGGTCCCTCTCAAGGCCTCCTCATACACGAATTCCACACCACTTTTACCCACGAAGTCCCCTGGACGGGCAAAGGGAAATCTCCCGTTTTTCAAGTCATCAAGGCTCACCTCATCTATATATCCGATAAGGTGTGGAGCAATGTGGCCTTGAGGATATCGCCTCTTAGGTACGATCGTGACATCCAGTCCTGGAAGGCGATGGAGTTTTGCCTCTATCCTTGAGAGGAGATCCCAATCGATGTCTCTTAAAAGTACTACAGGCATGTACCTGGGGAGTCCCTTTTTATTGGCTTCAAGTACCTTTGCCTGTAGGACTGGAAGTTCTATCCCGGTAATATCAGACAATCTCGACAGGACCTCTATTTGCCTTTTGAATGGACCTTCTCTATAGAAGACTAAATTGAACGCAGGTCTCACTGTAGCAAGGGGTCTCCCTGCATGATCTAGGATTGTACCCCGTAAAGGCTGGAGCTTAATGGATCGAAACCTATTGTTTTCGGCCTTTAGTTTATACTTTTCATATTCAATGACCTGCATCTTAAATAATCGAACGCCAATGAGGCTAAAGACCACCAGTGAAAAGAGGACCAGCGTTAAGAAAAACTTGGTCCGCTCTCTCTGACCTTTTTCATCAAACTTTTTTAGCTGAAGATACTCCTTTTTTCTCCGCAAGGATCGGAGTTCACTCATTTTTCTCTGACTCCAACAGA
The DNA here is from genome assembly GCF_001687335.1 of Dissulfuribacter thermophilus. Lineage (NCBI taxonomy): Bacteria > Pseudomonadati > Thermodesulfobacteriota > Dissulfuribacteria > Dissulfuribacterales > Dissulfuribacteraceae > Dissulfuribacter > Dissulfuribacter thermophilus. The sequence continues at coordinate 187,815 of NZ_MAGO01000004.1, forward strand.
GGAAGGACACTGGAAAACATCGGAAAGAGAATTATAGATAAAAGACCGTCTAAAATCGCCTGGATGGCACCCCAAGGCCAAACGGTCTCTATATAACCCGTAAAGGTCCTGATAGTTGCCTGAAATACGAATGAGGCAAGGATGACCAAAAGGGCCCTCTGCCACCAAAGCTCAGTCCTGGTATTGGAGGCGATATATCTTACGAAAAAATAGACTCCAGGGATCAGGAACAAATACGTACCCACTGCAACACCTGACATCAAATCAAAAAATAATCCCAAAAATAACACAATGATTCCACCCCATAAATCAGACACTGTTACCGCATACCAACAAAGCGATGGAATTAGAAAATCTATACGAACGAGACCAAATTGTAACAAATTGGACCACGCACTCACCACAAGGGCGTTAACAATTAAAAAACACAGGAAAAAAACGTGGACTTTCGCCATTATTCTCCTAAAATAGCCTTCTTTCTCTTGAGAATCAAAAGCTCTTCTAGACGTCCAAGATCACTTGTGGGGTTCACCTCTATCAACTGAAACAGATCGTCGTGTTCAGTGTCTTTGTCCACTTTGGTCACTGTTCCAAGGAGTAACCCTTTTGGGAAATAGCCGCCAATGCCGGATGTGATCACCTTATCTCCTACTATGACGTCAGCCCCCTTTTCTACATAAGAAAGCTGACAGCGTCCCTCACCCAGCCCTTCAAGAATCCCTCGAACTCTTGTCCTTTGTATAAGTGCAGGGATCCGGCTATTCCTATCAGATATAAGCATTACTCGACTGTAATGAAGGGACGAATTTAGAACTCGTCCAGCCACACCACCCCCTGACAGGACTACAGCATCAGGAAATACTCCGTCATTGACCCCTCGATTAACAGTTACAATAGAGATCCATGGAGTCAAATCATAACCGACCACCTGACACACTAAAAAGTCATCCTGAATGGAATTCTTCATTCTGAGTAATGATTTTAGCCTTACATTTTCTAAAGAAGCCTCTCTGTACATGTTCAACTGCCGTCTCAGCTCTGCTATCTCTATCCTTAGCTTTCTATTCTCTGTCCGTAGCCGATTAAAGGAAGACAAGTCCCGAAAGAGTTCATGGAGATAGGTTGAGGGGCCATTTAGACGCTCTTTTACAGGCCCCGTTGGTTCCAAAACAAGATTAGAAATAAGGGTATAGAAATCGTGGTTCATCCGGGCCAGGATGACAAAGATGCCTATGAGAACAATAGCACCAATTACGAATTTAAATTGTCTTAAAGACCTCTTTTTTTCAGTCAAAGGGCAAAACCCAAAGGCAAAGTGGGATTAGGCGATCATCACCTCTTTTAAAATATTTAGATTATCTAGGGCCTGGCCTGAGCCAAGTACCACTGATGAAAGGGGATCATCCGCGATGATTATAGGGAGTCCTGTCTCATCCCTAAGGAGTTTATCAAGGTTCCTCAAAAGGGCACCACCTCCTGTGAGAACGATACCTTTATCTACTATATCTGCAGAAAGTTCTGGTGGAGTGTGTTCCAATGCGCTCTTAACTGCCTCTACAATTGTCTCCACCTGCTCATTTATGGCGTCCCTAATTTCTTCGGCGTTGATTGTTACAGTCTTGGGTACTCCAGATACTAGATCTCTTCCCTTTATCTCAACCTGATCAAAGGGGGGTTCAGGCAATACATTTCCTATCTCTATCTTGATCCTTTCTGCAGAGTGTTCTCCAATAAGGAGATTGTGCTTCCTCTTTATATATTGGAGTATTGCCTCATCCATCTTATCCCCTGCAACACGCACGGATTTTGAATACACAATGCCAGCAAGGGAAATAACTGCCACCTCAGTGGTACCGCCCCCAATGTCTACAACCATATTGGCTGTAGGCTCTGTTATGGGAAGCCCTGCTCCAATTGCCGCTGCCATGGGCTCTTCTATGAGATAGACCTCTCTAGCTCCTGCTGATTCTGCCGACTCTCTTACTGCACGTTTCTCTACTTGTGTAATTCCAGAAGGTACACTCACTATAATCCTTGGCCTTACCAAGGTGCGCCGGTTGTGAACCTTCCTTATAAAATACCGGAGCATGGCCTCGGTGACTTCAAAGTCCGCAATGACCCCGTCCTTCATGGGCCTTATGGCCACTATGTTTCCAGGGGTCTTACCCAGCATCATCTTGGCCTCTTTGCCCACAGCAAGGACTCTCTGTACCTTGGCATCCTTTTTTACTGCTACGACAGAAGGTTCCCTAAGCACAATCCCTTTACCCTTGACATAGACAAGGGTATTGGCAGTGCCAAGGTCAATGGCCATATCACTTGATAACCAACCGAGTAATGAATCGAATATCATGATGGCAACACTACCAAAGCCAATTCGAATTGGCAAGAAAAGAAGTGATAGGATTAAAGTTTCTTTCTAGGACTACCTACTTCATCAGGACTCGAGAGCGAATATATCCTGACCTTCCTACTCCTAGGGCACTCCCTTTTCAAAATGGATTTTATCACCTTTGGAAGATCACTTTCTCCGACTCTCTTTTCCTCTTCAAAATAACCTCTCTCCCTGACCCAGAAAAAGTCATCTGCTTCTTTAATAATTGCGAGACCACGATTCCTCTTATAGGTCAGGACCTCTAAGCCAGTATTGACTGGCTGTTTCTTCAAGATCTGAAGTATACGTCTTGGGGCTGATTCAATATTTACAAGGGCCATAGCCTCATCCCTATCGCCATTCAACTAATAAGCCACAACCATAACGACTGGATTGAATCTCGCTATCCCAATTTAACCAATTCTAAGGCTTTTTTTAAGGCCTTTATGTGCACATCTCCTGCATAGTGCAGTTGGCTCTTTTGGCTGATGGGATCAAAATTTGAAGGATCTGCCACACATTCATATTGAATGATCCTTCCAAATGTGCTCAGTGCCTCATCAGGATCAAGTCCCACTAAGGACTTCGCCTTTTCCCATGTTATTCCACAAGGAGCACCCCTCAATACCTCCACATCCACTATCCTGTTTTGCTCCACCCTGACCTTTAACTTTGGGACCCCAAATAATCTTCCATATTGCCCTAGCGAGGAATACTCTCCGAGCCCACAGCATGTAAAGGGTGTTATTGCCCCCTTTACCTTTTGCCCAGAGGCCACTACTGGGATCCCCTTCTCAGTATAAAGGTCTACTATGTATTGGGATATATCAGGGTGTTTTACGAAGTTAAGACAAAGATCTACTGAAAAGTCCCCTTGCACAAGATCTTCAGGCTCTTCCACAAACTCAGGGAAAGGGCCTCCCACATCTATAACATCAATTATCTGAATGCCCTTACCATAGGTCTCAATACCCTGTATCTTTCGTCTACCAGAACCACGTTCTTCAAACACTATAACCTTCATAAAAAAAATCCCTTCGGAATTTAATTTTTTCAAAGGGCGAAACTCAACACCTCCCTGATTGTATCCCTATCATAGACTTTTTCCATACCCCAAATCTTCGACTGAACCAGAGCATTTTCTGCAATTGCGTCAATGGCATCTTCTCCAATATTTAAATCACCAAGGCAAATGGGTACATCTATGGATTTCAACCATGCGGAAAATGCCTCTATCCCCATCTCAATAGTTGCCATGCTGTCTGCCTGCTCTTCCACCCCCATTACATTGGTGGAGAATTTGATCAATCTCTCTGGCCTCTTTTGGGAAAAGTACCTCATCCACCCTGGCAAGAGTGCTGCCAAGCCTGCCCCATGAGGCACGTTATATATGGCACTTACGGCGTGTTCGATGAGATGTACAGGGAAATGATGATCGCCTACACCTGCCTTTGTAAGACCATTTAAAGCAAGGGTCGCTCCCCACATCATTGCCCCCCTATGTTCATAGGAAGTAGGATCAGAAATACAGCCCTCAGTCGCTTCCATGATTGTCCTCATTAACCCTTCTGCCAAGGCATCCTGAACAGGAGTGAAAGGGGCAGGGCCATTAAAATAGGGTTCCATGAGATGACACACTGCATCCACACCGCCGTAGGCCGTGTAATCCTTTGACACAGAATATGTGAGTTCAGGATCCAATATGGATACCTTTGGATAGAGCAATATAGAAGCGGTGGCGAGCTTATGCCCGGATTGTTCGTCGGTAATAACCATGTAACCATTCATCTCAGAACCTGAAGCCGCTAGAGTCGGAATTGTAAAGACAGGCAGCGCACTTTTTATTTCGGCCTTTCCAAGAAAGGCGTCCCAGATGTCTCGATCATCCATTACAGCCCCAGCGGCTATGGCCTTGGCACTGTCCATTACGCTTCCCCCACCTAGGGCAAGAACTCCATCAAGTTTTTTTTCTCTCGCTATTTTTATCCCTTCTCTAACCTTTGAGAGCAGTGGATTCGACTTAACGCCTTCAAGTATTTCAAAACGGACACCAGAGCTCTCTAAAGAATCTTTTACCTTTTGAAATGCCCCTGTGTGCCTTGCACTACCGGAGCCCATGACCAAAAGGACTGTTTCCACAGTCCCTTTGAGCACATCCCCTATTTTTGTCACTTCTCCTCCACCAAATATTATCTTGGTTGGATTGTAAAATTCAAACTTTTCCATTTTAGGCCTCCTTTTAGGTTCAAAGTTCAAGGTTCCTTCAACTCAAAACTCAAAACTCAAAACTTCTGAACTACTCAACACTTTAAAATAGCCTTTATTTCCCCAACTTCTCCAGATAGGTAATTATTGCCTTGGCTGACTCTGGAATGACTGATACACGACCTTCCAATATTTCCCTTGGCGTATAAGGCTTCTTCCAAAAGGCCTCATCTGCATTGTAGTCATGGGCAATATATGTTCCTTCCAGTGAAATACCTGCAAAAAAGCCCTTACTCCTTGAATAAGAGTATATTTCCGACCTTAAGGTGATATCAGTGGATGCCTCTAACTCTCTCCCAACTGGGCCGGCTGATACTCCAACTTCACCGCCGAGAGTAAAGTTTCCTCTAAAGAAGGGGCGAAGTCCCCTATCATTCATCACGACCAATATTAGATCTGTGGATTTTACCCCTATCTGCCATCCAAAGCTCCCGCCACCAATCGTAAGAAATACCGGGCCAAACCACTTATTACTTTTGGGATCTCTGGCAAAAATAACACCTCTTCCAAAGCTCCCGCCAATAATAAAGCTACCTTTGTATACAGATGGAAAAATTGCTATTGCCCTACATCTTTTAAAGAGCTCTTTTGGAATAGTCCTTTCCGGTATAGCTTGGGCTTCTTTGAGCACAGCAAGGGCATTTTGCAACCGTTGTTGTTCACCCCCTGCCAATACCATTTCAGTAGATAAAAAAAACATTGAAAAAAACACAATTAGACCCATTTTGATTGTCTTTGAAAATCCCATCATCATGACGTATAGTCCTCCTTTGATACTTTCTCCTAAATCCCATAAATTCTAATATAGTGAATGGAAGAAAAAACATATTTTTCAATTCATATTGACAGGTTACAACTCTTTAACTCAGTATTAGAGGAACATTATTGTGAAAAATGTGCTCACGCCAGCTTAGGGATTAACAATTTCGCCCAATCTGCAGGGTTGTCAGTGGCTTGACATACCAAAGTACGCCTTTTTCCATCCACCTTAATCCAATGGCCCTCTTGCCTATTTTAAGGATTTAGGGATTAGGTAATCTCTAGTCATCATATCATAAAACCCTCTAAGATCTACTTTTCCCTTGACATTTTTCTACCATAACCTTATAAAGTAGCGCCTCACCGTTAAATCTCTATATCCCCTTTAGAAGTGGGATTAAAATTCATTTAAGGGGGGATGGCCATGGACACAATCGAATACGGCTTTGGTCAGCACTTAATGTTGGACGGTTACGGCTGTGACAGGGAAAAACTTATGGATCTTAATGGTATCTACGATTTCTTAAGCAGATACCCAGATGAGATTAACATGACAAAGATAATGCCTCCTTACGTATTTAAATACTCAGGCAAAGTGCCAGAAGATTGGGGGATATCTGGTTTCGTTCTCATCGCAGAGAGTCATATCAGCATCCATACGTTCCCTGAAAAGCTATACTTGAGCCTTGACATCTTTTCCTGCAAGGCCTTTGACTCAGATGCAGCTATAGAGCACATTAAAAAGATCTTCGACATTAAAAAGGTAGAGATAAAGCTCCTCGACAGAGGACACGAATTCCCAAAAGTTATCAGGAAAGTACATCACTTCTTGAGAAACGAACGGGCCAATATGACTGTCTAAGGTGCAGAACCAATTCCTCAACCTCACACCTCCATATTCAAGCCGGGACCAAGCCAAATGGTTTTTGATCCCGGCACCTTTTGATGCATCTACGTGTTACAGACCTGGAGCACGTTTCGGGCCACAGGCCATCATTGAGGCCTCTACTCAAATGGAACTCCTGGACGAGGAATTGCTGTTTGAGCCCTACAAGATAGGTATACATACGACTCAGGCAATTGAACCTGTGCTAGACCCTGAAAAGATGGCTGAGTTGGTAAGAGAAGAGGTGTCAAAGGCCATTGACCAGGGGAAAATGGTATGTACCCTCGGGGGAGATCATTCAGTCAGCATTGGGGCAATAACTGCCTTTTTTAATGCCTTCGGACCGTTAAACATAATCCAGTTTGATGCCCATCTGGATCTAAGGGAAAGTTATCAGGGCTCTAGATTTAGCCATGCGTGTGTAATGAGAAGGGTCTGGGACCTAGGCAATCCCATTCAAGTTGGAATCAGATCATTTTCTGGAGAAGAGCTTACCTTTTTGAAAGAAACAGGGGCCAAGCCTATTTTTGCAAAGGATATATTTAGTGATCCGCAAGGTTCCATTGACTCAGTCATAAAAAGCCTGGACAAGAGCCTTCCCACCTACATTACTATCGACCTTGATTGCCTCGACCCATCTGTTATGCCTGCAGTTGGTACGCCAGAACCAGGAGGCATGTTGTGGTATACCCTTCTCAACTTCCTGCAGACGATTATTTCTAATTCTAATATTGTTGGCTTTGATTGTGTTGAACTTTCTCCAGTACCGGGTATAAATTTCCCAGAATTTACAGCAGCTCGTCTCATTTATAAAGTCATCGGTTATTGTCAAAAGGACAAAATATAATTGTGACTTCTCCAACTAGAGTAAAAGGTAATCCAGTAGTAGAAGTAGAACATGTCGACTTTTTTTATGGGAAACACATGGTACTCGAAGACGTTACCTTCTCAATTATGCCAGGGGATTTTCTCGCGGTTATTGGCCCCAATGGTTCTGGGAAGAGTACACTACTTAAATTGATTTTAGGGCTTCTAAAACTCCAAAAGGGAAAAATCCACATAATAGGCAAGGACTTAGAACATTTTAATGAATGGTGGCGCATAGGATATGTACCGCAAAAGGCTGTTCATGTAGATAAAATATTCCCAATCACTGTAGAAGAAGTAGTTGGCCTTGGAAGAGCATCAAAAAAAAACCATCTAAAATGGCTAAATAGAGAAGACAAAATAGCTGTAAAAAGGGCATTGAAAAAGGTCGGTATGGCCCAATTTTCTCAGAAAAAACTCTCTGATCTTTCTGGTGGACAGCAACAACGGGTCTTTATAGCAAGGGGTATCGTGAACGATCCAGAAATATTGTTTCTTGATGAACCAACTACAGGAGTAGACGTTAAGGCCCAAGATGAATTTTACGAAATGCTCCAGGAATTCAATAAAAATGGCATCACCATCGTCATGGTTACCCACGACATAGCTGTAGTAAACAAGTATGTCAATAAAGTGGCATGTCTCAACAGACGACTGGTATTTCATGGAACCCACGAAGAATTTTGTTCTTCTAAAGAGGCACTGTCACTATTTTTAAGAGATCATCACCTTGTGGGACACCGACATTAGAAAATGTCTGAAACTGGCTTGGATTATATCTTAAAAACAGTTCATTGCCGTCCCATAATTGCCTTGGCACCACTGGCTGGTCTTACGGACCATCCCTTTAGAAAGATTTGCACGAGATTTGGGGCAGATTTTGCCGTCACTGAGATGATATCCTCTGAAGCCCTCATAAGACGAGTTCCCAAGACACTCCACATGTTAAAATATGTGGATGAGGAACCACGCACCTTGGTCCAGATTATGGGCTCTAGTCCCAAAGTCATGGCAGAGGCTGCAAAGATTGCAGAAGACCTCGGTGCCATGGCCATTGATATCAACATGGGGTGTCCTGAGAAGCGTATAGTGTCCCAAGGAGCAGGCTCAGCCCTTTTAAAGGATCCAGAACGAGCAGTACAAATTGTAAAAGAGGTAGTGAAGGCAGTCGATCTCCCTGTCACGGTGAAAATACGCCTTGGATGGGGCCATGGAGAATTTCAGGCAAAGGAGCTCGTAAAGGTATTTGAAAACCTTGGGATCAAGATGGTCGTCATTCATGCCAGGACGAGGAATCAGATGTTTAGAGGAACTCCTAATTGGCTGGCCTTGAGCTCTATTTCTCAGGATTTAAAGATCCCCTTAATCGCAAATGGTGATGTTGTCAATAGTGCCACATTCAAATCCTGCCTTTCTCAGGCAAAGGCCCAGGGTGTTATGATTGGTAGAGGGGCCCTTGGACGACCATGGATTTTTAGCCAATTAAATGCAACCTCTAATGAAGCCCCTAAGGAAGAAATGCTACATATGCACAAGGATCTAATTTTAGAGCATCTCCATTCCATCATATCCTTTTACGGTAGCCATAGGGCCATCACCCCCCTTAGGCTCCATCTTTCATGGTATTCCAAAGGCCTTAAGGGGAGTGCCAAATTTAGGGAGACGCTCACAAGGACTCAATCACCATCTAGTATGATCAATGAATTCGAAAAATTTATAGTGTGAAATAACAGTTCCTACCAGCCCGTTTTGCAGCATAAAGTAAGTCATCTGTGAGTTTTATCCAGGCTTCTTTTCCCAATTTTCCATCCCACTGACTCACGCCTACACTAACTCCTAATTTTTTCCCAAAAGGCGTCTCAATGTCCAGCTTGTTTACGGCATTTATTATCCTCTCTACAAGTATTTTGGCCTCTTCAAGTCCTGTATTTGGTAACAAAATGGCAAATTCATCTCCCCCCAGCCTGGCAACCAGGTCTGAGGCACGAATCATATCTTGAAATACCACTGCCACCTTTTTTAATATGCGGTCTCCTTCATCGTGACCAAGGCTGTCATTGATCTCTTTGAAATTGTCCAAGTCCAGTATGGCGAGACTGATTGGAAAACCATAACGGCTGCTACTTGTCATGAGTTCTTCAATCTTTTCCTCAAACACCCTTCTATTTGCCAACCCAGTGAGGGCATCCATTCTTGACTGTCTGTAGAGTATCTCAAAGTAAAATACCCTTTCGAGAGTATTGGTGAGGATCTTGACTCCGCGTTCAATAATGCCAAGCTCGTCAGCAGAAAACAGCTCTCTTTTTCGCAAAACAATAAGCTTGATAACCCCCATCGAGGTCTTAATGGTCTCAATTTTAAAACCGCCTCTTTGTCTATTTCTTTCTACAATAGCCTTAGCGGTATCTATGAGGTGGGACTGTTCAGAACCATGGTGTGAGCACACAAAATGCCACTTGCCACTCAACTCATCCCTAATTCCCAAGGCACACAACTTCCTGACTTAACCACAGGGAAAATGCATCAACAGCCCCATGTATATCAACTACCTTTGCAAGTCGCTCGTAGAGGGCATTTTCCAACTCTATATTCCGTATTTCAGAAAACAGTTTATTGACATCTATTCTGGAAAAATCAGAAAACATCAATTGCATAACATCGGCTTGTTGTTCGACTTGTCTATATCTCAACATATATTTCCTCCCCAAAGGATCGGGAACAACCATGACTTGATGGATAGCCGCCTCCTGGCCTTACCTATTACTTAGTAATTTTAAAATGCAAAATACGTACCACCATCGAGTCCATAGAGGGATTACAAGAACAAAAAATATAACTATACGCATAAGTTATTGTGGAATAGTCACTTTCCAGAAGTAGAGTTTTTGACGCCTGTGGCCGATTCAAATCTAATAATTCACCATTTTTTAAAGGCGTAAGGCGATTAAGTGGACAGTGGTAGGAAAATTAATGTAGGAGATGTTAATATTTCCTATCAATAGTGACAAAAAATTGACATCATCAAAAACTATAAAAGATCAGATGTCAAACTCATCGTCTTCAATGAGTTCCACCCCAGTGAGCCTTGAATCTGACAGATCCTTTGACGGCTCCTTTGGCTTGGGGGAGGAATCTTTGCTGGGCTCAGGCCCCTTCTGGGACTGGGGCTCTTGTAATTTATAGTTTTTTTCCAACTCAGCTTCCTTCTCTAATGCCTCTAAATAGCCCATTAACATTGACTTGAGTTGGCTTATCAACTGGCTCTTTTTTCTCCTGAGTTCGTCTATAGATAGACTAAGACGCCTTTGCTCATCTCTTGCCTCGTCAAGGAGTCTTTCACTCTTTGCCTTGGCCTCTTTTATGATTAGGTCTGCCTCTTGTTTGGCCTGGGCCTTTAGCTCATCAATGACCTTTTGTGCAGAAACAAGGACCTTGTTTATCTCCCTTTCTTGTTCCTTGAAATTCTTTAATTCCTGTTCAAGTTCATGGACACGTTCTCTGAGTGCATTTCTCTCCTTGACGAGGCCTGTAAAGGTTTCGGCTATTTCTTCTAAAAAACTATCCACCTCATCCTTGTCATAGCCCCTTAGAGCCCTCTTAAACTCTTTTTCAAGTATGTCATTGGCTGTGATGGCCATAGGGCAATCTCCTCATATTTAGACAAGCCTATAAGCAAGCTGGTGAAGGGTGGTCACTAGAAAACTTTTAATAAACACAATGGCTATTATTACTACCATTGGGGTTAAATCAATTCCCCCAAATTGCAAGGGAAGTATCCTCCTTACTCTATAAAATACTGGTTCAGTTACTTGATATAAAAATCTTACAATAGGATTAAAGGGATCTGGGTTCACCCAGGAGATTAGAGCCTGTACTATGACGATCCAAATGTAGAGTGAAAGCACCATATCAATGACTGAGGCCAATGCATTTAAGAAATTGGCGAGAATAAACATTTTTCTATCCACCTCCTTTTCCAAAGGGACACACAGGGAACTTACAGGACTTACAGTTCAGACAAAGGCCACCATGGCCCAAAGCTGCAATCTTCTCCCTTGTAATACGCTCTCCAGCCACTACTCTAGGCAAGATTAGATCCAGGACCGTGACCTTGAAATACATGCCGCATGCAGGGATTCCAAGTATAGGGATGTCATTGATATAGGATACTAAAAACATTGCTCCAGGAAGCACTGGTGAACCATATACCTCATCTGTTCCACCGGCAAGCCTTATCCCATATCGTGTGACATCGTCAGGATCAACACTCATTCCTCCAGTACATAGGACCATTTCCGCTCCTCGGTCTATTGCTGCCCGAATCTCTTGAGCTATCCTTTCCGGCTCATCTGGACAAAGTACTGTCGACACAACAATTATCCCCAGAGAGGACAATTTTTCAGCCATACGTTTTCCAAAGGCGTCCTTGACTCTTCCCTCAAACACCTCTCGGCCTGTAATCACTATGGCACCTCTTTTTATTTTCCACTGGGCAATGGATATTAACCCGCCTCGGCTCTCGCCTATGGATTCCACCTCATCAATGATTGATTCCTTAATAATAAGGGGTATGGCCCGGCCTGCTGCCACCTGGTCTCCTGCTCTGACCACGGTGTTGTTGTGTATTGTAGAAAGCATGACTTCTCCAAGGAGATTCATTTTATAAAGCCCTTCTACGTCAACCTTGAAGAGGCCATCTACTTTTGCCCTGAACCCAACCTTACCCTCTTTTGGATCTTCATCCCATAGAATATTCGGACCAGCCACTGCCCTTGCCAGCCGTAGTGCTGCGTCATCTTCATGGAGCTCTCCTTCCTCGAGTTCAAGGCAAAATATGTGCTCCTTGCCCAGACGCTTGAGATGTTCCACATCCTCAGGCCGTATGACATGCCCCTTTCTAAAAGCGGGTCCTTTTTTCTTACCCGGCACAATCTCTGTAATGTCATGGGGAAGGATCATCCCCACAGCCTCTTCAACAGGGACCTTTTTAAGGCTCATGAGTCTTTCCTCCTGTAGTATCCTCCGTAGGCACAGGCACGACACAAAATCTTTCCATCTTTTTCCACCTCACGACAATCTTGAACGTATTCCCCACACGATTCGCACTGGACTCTTCTCAGAGGACGTCCTGGAAGATCACACTCAGGGATCTCTACCTCAACTTCCTGGACTTCAAACAATTCCTCATCTGGCATTACCTTATATGCCTCTAGCTGACGTTTATACTTGTCCTCGATTTCTGGAAAATAGTTTTTGGAGAGCTCCCGTGCCTCTTCCCTGGCAACTACCCTATAGGATATCCCCTTTTTGAGATGGACAAATGTGGCTGCCATGACTCCATAGTCCTTCCAGCGAAGGGACCTTTTTCCTAGGCTGCAGCCAGTTACTGACTGAATGGCATCGGTGGCACACCTATCTATTTCCACAAAGACCATAAAGGCCTTCCTGTCCTTTCCCTTAGGATCCTCAATTCCTATCAGCTTTAGCCCAAGCATTGCAAGCCGCACTCCAAGGACTTGTCCTGGACAAAGATGGCCGTGGAGTTTAACAGACTCTTCCAAAAGCATTTCAAAGCGTGATCCTTCAACCATTTTATGCTATTCTCCTCACAAGAAATATGCATACATAATGCCTGCGTTGGTCTGTGGCCGGCTTAACCAACCACACGTACACGTTTCGTTCGCTGACTTGCCACAGACGAACAAAGGCAGTGGTAATGCAAACATATTATACCAAAAATGCAATTTCTCACAGGGTAAGCAGTAGCTATACTTAAAAAAAGGGCACCCAGGGGGCTCAAACGGCGAAAGGAGAACTTGTCATGAAAGGATTTCCAGGGCCAGATTTTTGGAGGGAGCGCCTAAGACCAAAGGGAGAAGGGGAAAACAGACGTGAACTAACAGGCCAATGTTGGGATAAAGCAGCCAAGACATACGATGATCTTGAAAATGAACCTGACTACGCCAAACTCACCCAAGGGGTCTTTGAAAAGATGGCCCAAAAGGGCATCCTCACAAGAGATTTTAGCCTAATCGATATTGCATGCGGTACTGGGAATTATGCCCTCGTCTTTGCCCCATATTTAAAGGAGATAACAGGCGTTGATATCTCTGCTGGAATGCTGGAGAGGTTTAGAGAAAAGGTTAAAGAGCGAGGGATCTCCAACTGCAAAATAATCCATCAGGACTGGCGCTCATTCGAAGCAAAAAAGGAATTTGACATCGTATTTTCCTCAATGAATCCTCTTCTCGGATACCACAAAAATATCGATCAAATGCTAAATCTCTCTAAAAGATTCGTCGTCCTCATAGGTTGGGCAGGTGTCAGAAAGAATGTCTTTCTTGAAGAGATCAGTAAGAAAATTCTAGGACATCCCCCCCAGGCTCCAAAGAGCGACATAACAGTGGTATTCGGGTATCTTTATTCCCTGGGATATGCTCCTGAGATTCAATATTTTACTGGAACATGGCACAGGACCTATGAGCTAAGTAAACAGATTGAAAGAATAATCTGGCGCCTTGAGTTTGAAAGGGATCTTACAGCCAGGGAACGTGAGATTGTCAAGGATGAACTCATGGCCATCTCAAAAAACGGCATGGTCACCCTGGAGACGAAGGTCAGAATTGGTATGATATTTTTGGACAAGGATCTCAATTAACGGGCTATCATAGACCTCAAAATATCAGCCGCGTTCTCAGCATGATCTGCTGCACGGCCTATGAGTTCTATTAGCCTCAACATGTACATTGCATCAATGGCTCCGTCTACCCTTTCAAAAATGAGCTTTTTTAGTCTATGCTCAAGGGTATCTGCCTCATGTTCTCTTGTCCTTAAGGCTAAAATCTTATCCTTAATGTGGACTCGAATGTCTTCGTCTCCTGTCTGAAAATACGTACGTGCTGCATGTATGATCGGTTTGAGATCTTGGCATATGGAAAGGCAAGTACCATAGAGTTCAAAAATCTTTTCTTTGACATCAGAGTCTAAAGAAACACTCCTATAACTCAACCACTCAACTATGTCTTCTGCGGTATCTGCTACGTTGTCTTCTTCTTGGAGGTACAAAAACAACTCAAACTTATCTATGGGCATTATTATGCCCTTTGGAAGGTGAGATCTAACATTTCTACTTATGAGATCTGCAGCATGTTCAAGCTCACTAACCTTTTCGCTTATTGCCTCAAAGAGCTTTTTCTCACCATTAAAGTAGGCATCAAGTGCGCTCCTTGCCTCCTCAAAACAATCTGCAACATATTTGGCATGATTCTCTAGGCATTCGAGTGGTTCCCTACGCCTTCCATCAGACTCTGGTGGGCATGGAAATGGTTCCTCTTTTTCCTCAGTCTTTGTTTTTATCTCTAGTTTTTTCCCAGGTTCCTTTGCCTCTTTGTGTCGAACGAGTCTACCCTCTACGAAAAATATTACGTCTTCAGCAATATTAGTGGCAAGATCGGCAATTCTTTCTATATTTAATGCAAGGATAATATGATATATGCCGGCACGGATTTCCAGACGCGAGGCCTCAACCGCATCTATCTCTTCCTTCATTACCTGGCTATATAATTCATCTACAATCTTATCTCGCTTTTTCACCTCCCACGCTAGATTAGTATCGCCGTATACGAAGGAATTAATACTGTCTCCGAGCATTGATATTGCATGATTTGCCATATCTTTTAGTCCAGGAGAGGCAATAGCAAGGGTTATTTGTCCCTCTGAAAGTTCATGGACCTTTTCAGAGATATTTACCGCATGATCCCCTACTCTTTCCAATTGCTCAGCAATCTGCATTGCAGAGGTGAGAAACCTTAAGTCCACTGCCATAGGCTGTTGAAGGACTAAGGTCTTGAGGACGAGGGAATCGATCTTGTTTTCCATTTCATCTATTTCCCAATCATGATCAATAACCCTTTGGGCAAGATCTGGATTTTTTTGCTGCCAGGCAAGTATGGACGTCCTAACTGCCTCTTCAACAAGGGCAGACATTTGAAGTAACAAATTTTTTATTTCTGCAATCTCTCTTTGGACCTTGGCAGTCATTTGCTCTCCTACCCCTTTCTCTCATGCCTCAAAGGCAGAGACAATATGGTGAATCTTAGTATTTTCCTTTTCCCCTATAAAGAAAACACAGTCAAACCGAAAATTAAATTTTTCAACTCCCTTTTCCATAATATACCATTTAGCGGCCTTTAAAATCCTGTCTTTCTTCCAGTCAGTAATGGCCTCTTCTGGTCCGCCGTATCTATCGCTCGTCCTGGCCTTTACCTCCACAAATACAATATAATTTCCCTGCCTAATTATAAGGTCTATCTCTCCAAGAGGAGTTCTGTAATTTTTTTCGAGTATATCATACCCCCTTTTTTGAAAAAAGGCGCATGCAGCCTCTTCCGCCCATTTGCCAAAGCACTTCCTTGAAGGATTCATTGGACTACCCCACGAAAAGACCTCCTATGAATGGGACAAGGCCCAAAACGTCTTAGAGCTTCCCTGTGTTCCTTAGTAGGATAGCCCTTATTTTTAAAAAAATTGTAGTGCGGATACAAATTATGGAGCCTTTCCATTATCTGATCCCGGTGAACCTTTGCAATAATAGAAGCAGCACTTACTGATTGAGAAAGAGAATCTCCTTTTGGGATGGTCCTAAGGGGAAGTTGACAGGGGAATGGCTGATTCCCATCCACCAATACAGCGTGTGGGGTTGGTTTGAGGGCCTCCACTGCAAGGCTCATGGCCTTTAGGGAGGCCTGAAGGATGTTTAATGAATCTATATCATCTGGCCCGATTTCTTTAACAGACCACGCAACTGCTCTTTTCTTTATCTCAACACTAAGATGCTCACGGGCCTTAGCACTCAGGGCCTTAGAATCGTCAATTCCCTCAATAATTTCACCTTTAGGTAGGACAACAGCACAGGCAACAACAGGTCCCGCGAGACATCCTCTTCCTACCTCATCAACTCCTGCCACTAATTCCAGGCCCTGGTCCCAAAAAAGCCTTTCAAACCGTAGCCTGTCTGGACATTGGGACTTGGCCTCGAAAAGCATTACTTAGTACGAATCTTCTGCTTAGCTGCTTTGCCCCTAAGATTTCTGAGATAGTAAAGGCGTGCCCTTTTTCTCCTACCAACAGTAACGAGTTCAATCTTATCGATCATCGGAGAATGGACAGGGAAGGTCTTCTCTACACCTACTCCATATGAGACCTTTCTTACGGTAAAGGTCTCAGAAAGCCCACCACCTCTGCGCTTAATAACAACACCTTCGAAAACCTGAATCCTCTCTTTTTCTTCACCTTCTCTGATCTTAGTATAGACCTTGACTGTATCCCCAGGCCTAAAATCTGGGATGTCCATACGCATCTGTTCAAAGGCAAGTTTTTTGAATATATCCATCTTTAAATCCTCCTTGACAAGAGTCTATCTAAGGTTATGGCGACTGCACTCCTTACAGACAAATGATTGTAGCAATTTTTACCCTTAATTGGCTCAATAATAAAGTCTGAAATTGAAAAAACTTCTTCTGAAAGGCCTCCTGCTGTACCAAACAGGATCAACACTGGCTGCTCGCCTGACTCATCTATGCGTCTTCTGGCATCCTGCCAACAAAGCCTATTTTCTCCGTCCCTAGCGCTTGTTGTCCAGATTTCTGGCCTCATCCCAGTCTCCTCCTCTATAGAGGAAATGGCCATTTCCACACTTTCTAGCCCCTTTACAACTGAGAAGGCCTCTTTCCTCTCAGGGTTCGACTTCCCACCAGCCCCTTTTTTCCAATGTGCCATTATATCGTTTAGAAGCATAAGTTGGGTCTCTGAAGGATTTATCACAAAAAATGAGTTGACCCCAAAGGTCCTGCAGGTTCTCGCTATATCATGAATATCCAGATTGGTAATTGCGGATATAACTGGCTCACCCCTTCTATTGACCACAGGATGATGCACAAGCCCAACATAAATTGGCTTTTTCATGGCGTGGACCCCAATTCATCTAAAAGATTCATGTCCTGCTCTGAAAGTTCTATCTTCTCCAGGAGATCAGGGCGCCTAATAAGCGTAGTCCGTAAGGCCTCTTTTCTTCTCCATTTGGCGATCTTCTTGTGGTCGCCAGACAAAAGGACTTCAGGCACCTTCCATCCCAAGAATTCCCTGGGCCTTGTGTATTGTGGGTACTCCAAGATCCCCGTAGAAAAAGACTCATTTTCAGGAGATTCTGCACAGCCAAGCACCCCAGGCAATAGCCTCATTACGGCATCCATAACCACAAGGGCTGCTGGTTCGCCTCCGCTAAGGACATAGTCTCCAATTGAGAGTTCAAGGTCCACAAGGTGCTCTGAAACTCGCTCATCTACCCCTTCATAACGTCCGCAGATGAGAATGAGTCGCTTCTTTTGAGCAAGCTCTTCACAAAGTGATTGATCAAGTAGTCTTCCTCTGGGGCTCAATAGTACAACAAATGGACTGGGGCCTAGGGGAGTAACGTGCTTGAGGCAATGATAAATGGGCTCCACCTTCATTACCATGCCCTCTCCTCCCCCATAGGGCCTATCATCAGTTGTCTTGTGTTTATCCTGGGCAAAATCCCGTATATCCCAGGTCCTGACATCAAAGGCCCCCTTCTCACGACCACGCCTAAGAATACTCACATTTAAGGGAGAAACAAAAAATTCTGGAAATATTGTCAGTATGTCAAAGAGCATTTGCCTCTATAAGACCAGGAGGAGGGTCAACAACTATGACTTCTTCCTCCTTCCTAATCTCCTTTACAATATCAGCTACTAAAGGGACGAGAAATTCCCCAGTCTCACCCTCACACACTATTAAATCATGTCCTCCTGTTTCCAGGCAGCCCTTGACTACTCCAAGAGAGTTGCCCGACAGGTCTACAACTGCAAAGCCCTCTATCTCAAACCAGTAAAACTCGTCTGGCTCTAATTCGGGAAGATCATCAACCCTACATAAAACTTCACACCCCTTCAGGAGTTCAGCAGAGGTCCTGTCTTCCAATCCAACGAGTTCAAGGATTAATCTCTTTTCTCTCTTTGGCCTAACCCGCTTAACTTCGTATTCTTTATCAGCCCCGGCCTTTCCAGCGCCCCCGAGCACAACAACCTGCACGCTCGACAGCACCTCGGGGTTTCCTGAATACAAAAAAATTTCGAGAGCACCACGCACCCCATGGGCTCTCGACACCCTTCCAATGGGCAAAAGGCCCCTATTTCGAGCCTTCCTCACTATTGTTTAGTGATAAAAATTACTCAAGAATCTCTAGCACAGCTCTCTTCTTGAGCTTTGTTGAGGCTGCGCTCAAAATAGTTCTCATGGCCCGGGCTGTTCTGCCTTGACGACCAATAACTTTACCGAGGTCTTCCTTGGCCACCTTGAGCTCGATGACCGATGTCTGCTCACCCTCGATCTCATTTACCTCCACTGCATCTGGATTATCTACCAGAGCCTTTGCAATGTATTCAATCAACTCCTTCATGAACACCTCCAGGGATTGGGTTATGCAGCCTGATCTTTATAAAAACCGGCCTTTTTTAATAAACTGTGTACTGTTTCTGTGGGCTTTGCACCTTTTGCAAGCCACTTCTTCACCTTTTCAGCATCTACTTTAAACTCGTAGGGATCCTTTAGCGGATCATACGTCCCGAGGATCTCCAAAAAACGGCCATCTCTAGGCGCTTGAGATTCCGCAGCCACTACCCTGTAAAAAGGACGCTTTTTCCGTCCGCCCCTTGAAAGCCTAATGCGAATCGCCATTAAAACCTCCTACACTAGATCACAAAGTATTTCCCAAACAGGAGCGCTAAAAAATAATTTAAAAAAAGGGCAAGCGCAAGATCAAAATCAACCAAATAATCCCTGCGGAAAACCACGAAACTTCCCCTTTTTAAACTTTTTTATCATTTTATGCATTTCTGCATAATTTTTTAAGAGCTTATTAACGTCCTGGACCGTTGTACCACTGCCCTTGGCAATCCTCCTTCTCCTACTGGCATTAATAATCTTGTAGTCAGCTCTCTCCTCAGGAGTCATGGAATTTATTATTGCCTCTATATGAATGAGCTCTTTTTCGTCTGGCACAAGGCCCTTCATCTTTTTTAATTTATTGAAGCCAGGGATCATGCTAAGTATCTGTTCCAGACTTCCTAGGCGCCGTATCTGACGAAGCTGATCCCTAAAGTCCTCCAATGTAAAGGCATCCTTTTTGATCTTCTCCTGGAGCTTGAGGGCCTTTTCTCGATCAATGGTCTCCTGAGCCTTTTCAATAAAGCTCAAGACATCGCCCATTCCCAAGATTCTATTTGCAACACGGTCAGGATGAAAGGCCTCCAGTTCGTCCAGTTTTTCTCCTATACCGACAAATTTGATTGGCTTACCAGTTACTGCCAGGATACTTAGAGCAGCACCACCACGGGCATCACCCTCGAGCTTGGTAAGGATTACACCTGTTATTCCAAGGGCATCATCAAAGGCCTTGGCCATATTCACTGCATCCTGTCCTGTCATGGCATCTGCCACAAGGAGGATCTCTTGAGGCGCCACCTTTTCTTTCATGGCCTTCAATTCGCCCATAAGCGCTTCATCAATATGAAGCCGGCCAGCAGTATCAATGATGACCGTATCAAGATTCATTAAAGGCGCCTTGAGCACAGCCTTTCTTGCAATCTCTACAGGAGGCTCCTTTGGATCACTAGGGTAACACTCTACCCCCACTTGTTTTGAAAGGACCTGAAGCTGTTTTATTGCAGCTGGCCTCTGTACGTCTGCAGGCACCAAATATGGTCGCCTTCCTTTTTTCTTTAAAAAACGAGCAAGCTTCGCACTGGTAGTAGTCTTACCAGAACCCTGAAGTCCAACTAACATAATTACTGCAGGGCTTTTCCCTGCAAGGGATAGCGATGACGTCTTCCCACCAAGGAGCTCAATGAGCTCCTGATGCACTATCTTGACCACCTGTTGCCCTGGGGTGAGGCTCTCCATCACCTCTTGGCCCAAGGCCCGCTCTTTTACCTTAGCAATAAAGTCCTTTACAACCTTATAGTTTACATCTGCCTCAAGTAGGGCAAGCCGTACCTCTCTCAGTCCTTCCTGGATATTTTCCTCAGTTAGACGGCCGTATCCTTTGAGCTTTTTGAATACAGAATCAAGCCTCTTTTGGAGATTATCAAACACAGTTTTAAACCCCTTTTACTTCTTTTTTCTCTTTCCATTTGAAAACACTATATTGATAGCCTCATCCAGGGTTTGAATAAAGTGGAATTTTAATACCTCTTTTACCTCTTCTGGCACATCAACAAGGTCTTTTTTATTCCGTTTTGGAAGTATTACCTCTTTGATGCCTGCCCTATGTGCTGCAAGGACCTTCTCTTTTATTCCACCGACTGGAAGGACCTGGCCCCTCAATGTAATCTCCCCGGTGACTGCAACCTTTGGATTTGCCGGCCTTTCCGTGAGAAGAGAAATAAGGGCAAGGGCCGTAGCCACTCCAGCAGAAGGACCATCTTTTGGCACAGCACCGGCTGGTACGTGGATATGAATATCTGTGGTCTGAAATAGTTCAGAATCAATCTTCAAATCCTTGGCCTTCGACCTAACAAGGCTAAGGGCAGTTTGAGCTGACTCTTTCATCACATCACCAAGCTTGCCTGTAAGGATCAGCTTTCCATTGCCATCCATTTTGGTGGCTTCTATAAAGAGAATTTCCCCACCTGTTGGGGTCCAGGCAAGCCCTGTAACGACACCTGGGACCCTGGTCCTTTCCGCTACTTCTGATTCAAAACGTGGTGGCCCTAAAAATTCGTGTAGATTACTTATACTGACTACGATCTTCTCAGTTTCGCCCATTGCAATGCGCTTTGCAACACCGCGAAGGACTCCAGCGATTTCTCTTTCTAAATTCCTGACCCCAGCCTCTCTTGTATAGTCAGTAATGATCCTAGATACCACCTTCTTGGGAATGCTCACATTTCGACGGGTGAGACCATGTGCCTTAAGCTGCCTGGGGATTAGGTATTTTCGTGCAATCTCTAGCTTTTCCTGCAATGTGTAACCAGAAAGTTCGAGGATCTCCATACGGTCAAGGAGTGGAGCTGGTATGGTCTCCAAGACGTTAGCCGTTGCAATAAATATTATCTTCGACAGATCAAACTCCACACCGAGGTAGTGATCTGTAAATGTGGCATTCTGTTCTGGATCTAATACTTCAAGAAGTGCAGAGGCAGGATCTCCTCTAAAATCCGTTCCGATCTTATCGATCTCATCTAACATAAAAATAGGGTTCTTTACCCCGACGCGCCTCAGGCCTTGAATGATCCTACCTGGCATAGCCCCCACGTAGGTCCTTCTGTGCCCTCTAATCTCTGCCTCATCCCTAACACCACCAAGGGCAATCCTGTAGAATTTCCTGCCCAAGGCCTTTGCAATGGACCGTCCAAGGCTTGTCTTACCAGTGCCCGGTGGGCCTGCAAAGCACAGTATTGGGCCTTTGGCATCTGGCTTCAACTTCCTCACCGCAAGATATTCAATAATGCGATTCTTTACCTTTTCGAGGTCATAATGATCCTGATTGAGGATCTCTTCTGCCTTTTCAAGGTCCAAATGATCCTCTGTCTCCTCATGCCATGGAAGTGCCAATATCCAATCTATGTAGTCCCTGCTTACTGTATATTCAGCAGACGACGGATGCATCTTAGAAAGACGCTCCAACTCCCTTTCCACCTCTTTTTTAGCGGATTCAGGGAGTTTTTTGGCCTCTATGGCCGCCTTCAACTCTTCTATCTCTTCTGGAGCGCCTTCTGATTCTCCCAGCTCTTTCTTAATGGCCTTGAGCTGCTCTCTGAGATAAAATTCTCTCTGAGTCTTGTCCATCTGGTCCTTAACCCTGGACTGTATCTTGTGACCGAGTTCCAGGATCTCAAGCTGTTTTGTCAGGATCTCAATGGCAATCTCAAGCCTCTTCTTAATGTCCAGGGCCTCAAGGACTACCTGTTTTTCTTCTGGAGGGATGTTGAGATGGCTCACAACCACGTCTGCGAGCATACCCGGATCTGTGATATTCAGGACGATTGCTCCAAGCTCATTGGGGAGATTTGGGGAAAGCTCCAAAACCTTTGAAAATGATTGCCTTATATTGACCATGAGGGCCTGCACTTCAAGGTCATCCTCAGAGACCACCTCCTTAGCAGGCTGGACCTTTGCCTTCAAATAGGGCTCTTTTTCAGTAAGCTCGAGGAGATGGACCCTTGCAACCCCCTGTATTATGAGTTTGGCGTGCCCTTCGTCATCCTTTGCCATACGCAGGATGAGACCAATGGTGCCAACACGTTTGAGATCCATCTTGCCCTGCTCACGCTCTTTGGAAAAGACTACGGCAATAGTCCTGTCAGAGCCTAGGGCATCGTCTATCAATTTTACAAGATTAGGGGGCTCCACAATCCATGGGACCACCATGTGTGGGAACAGCACCAGGTCTTTACTAGGCAAGACCGGAAGCTCCCTGATCGTATCCTCTGAAAACTCTCCGTTTGTAGTTACTTGGTATTCGTCACTCATTGAAACCCCTTTTTTATTCTTCAACCTCGATTTTTCGCCCTGATCCCTCTATCCTTTTTGGTAACTTAATTATTAAAAGGCCATTTTCAAATTGTGCCGTTGTATTTTCCGCATCTACTTCACAGGGTATTTTCACTATGCGTTCACCGTCTCCATAAACAACTTCCATAAAATGGAATCTCCTGCTTCCTGGGCCAAGGGGTGACGTACGCTTTCCCCTTATGCGTACGAATTGTCCCTCTACCGTCACACTACAATGTTCTTTTGGAACGCCAGCCATATCTGCCATTATGTACAGAAAATCGTCGTCTTCACACACATTTAGAGGAGGTTGCCAACCTCTGGGAAGTCTTCCTGTAGAAACTCCCATTTGAAAAAAGTCATCTACCATCCTTTTAAAATGTTCTGATAACCTATCAGCTTCATTACCAAATTTAATCTTAATAACGGGCATGGGACATCACCCCAAAGAATTTATTTTTTGTATAGCCTAAAGCCTACGGCCATGGCATAAATTAAGTATCATTATTTTAGTTATAAGCCAGGAAAATAGACATGCAACAAAATTTTTAATGAGAACCTAAATCCTGCAATTGGCGAGTTTGCCCAAGATTTGAGGCGCGAGGGGCGAAGACGTACTTAGGTACTTCGAGCCCCGAGCAACAAAGAAGATTGGGTAAAATCGCCAATCCCGAAGGGCGGCTGCCCCCTTTTGCCGTGCAGGATTTAGGTGAGACCTAAATCTCTACATAGCGAAACCCTGGAAAATCAATTAGATTGCACCTAATTCTGTAACTGCCAAATTTGTTGAAGCTGCAAGACAAAGGATGCGACTTTATCCCAGATTACAAATTATGGCATTGACTATGCCAAATCGAATTCCAGGATTTAACCAGAGGAAGCCACTATGAATGAAATATGGATTGAAGTATCTATACACATTAACTCTAAACGCAATTTAAGGGAAGATCCCGATCGTAACCAGCTAATAGATGTTATTAGCGACTTTCTTGTCTCTAATCTAAATCGAGGGGTAATAGTAGACGATCATACAATTATTAAGGCCTTTTTTACCCCCCAGGAATTTGAAGGGGAGCTATTCTCAGAACTTCAACATTTCCTAAATGATCTCAAAAAACTACACGGTGATTATTTAGAATTTCAGGTAAGTACCCGCCACATTTTAGAGGAAGACTGGAAAGACGGCTGGAAGGCATTTTTTAAACCTTTAAAAGTTGCAGATAGACTCGTCATAAAACCCACTTGGGAGGACTATATACCCGACAAAGGCGAGATGATCATTGAAATCGACCCTGGGCAGGCCTTTGGAACAGGGACCCATGCCTCTACAAGACTTTGCCTTGAATTCCTGCAGGAGCTTATCAAAGAAAACAAGGCCCAAAAGATACTTGATTGCGGTACAGGCACTGGAATATTGGGTATTGCTGCTGCAAAACTCGGGGCCAAGTCCGTCCTTATGATTGATGTAGACCCAGTTGCAGTAGATGTCGCACGGGAAAACTGTGAACTGAACCGAGTTCACCACCTTTGTAGCGTTAGTACAACACCAATTTGGGAGATAGAAGACACTTTTAACATAGTTTTGGCCAACCTCGACAAAAACACCTTGATCCTTCTATCAAAAGACCTCGTACGAGTCCTAGCCCCCAAGGGTTCACTCATCTGTTCAGGGATCATTAGAGGGCAAGAACGTGACCTAATAGAGCGCTTCACTGACCTGGGGCTCAGTTTAAGTCAATCAAAGGAAGACAAAGAAGACCCAGAGTGGTTGGGGCTCGTCTTTCACAGGGACTAGATTGGACAGAAGGCAGGCGAGCGGTGCGTGACAGAAGGTTTCTGGTCTCCACTGAGGCAATCTTAGGTGAAGGACCAATAAGGCTATCAGAAAAAGAGGCAAGACACCTCGCTGTTGTGTTGAGGTTGGGGGTAAAAGACACGGTTGAACTAATTGATGGAAAAGGCCATCTCCTAAAGGGCGAAATCCAGGAAATCAATGCAAAAAAGAATTTGGTATTAGTAAAGCCAGTTGCCCCACCCATATTCCAGGACGACAGACTCCCCATCATATTATTTGCGGGACTTTTGAGATCTGAAAAAATGGACCTCGTGGTTCAAAAGGCCTCCGAAATGGGAATAGAAAAGATCATCCCAGTTATCACTCAAAGGTCAGTGGCACGTCCTGGAAAAGAAAAGACAAAGAGGTGGGAGGCTGTTGCACTTCAAGCCCTAAAACAATGCAAAGGGCTCATGGCCCCAGATATTAGCCCCCCAACTGCCTTTGAAGCGATCCCAGAGGTTGTAAAAGATCTTAAAGTGAGCTTTGCTACAGTACTAGCCCCTGAGCCAGGACTTCCTTCACTGCTTCACTGCCTCATTAAAAAATCTACTCCCTACGCAATATTTGTGGGTCCTGAAGGAGGATTTACAGAACACGAGTTACGGTTTTTAACAGATGTAGGCTTCACTCCCTCTAGCCTCGCCCCAAGGGTCTTAAGGGCAGAGACTGCTTGTATTGCATCCATTGGAATAGCAGTGAATATTGCAGCAATGGCAAAGGCATGAATTGTCGGTTTTACCTAAATCCTGCACGGCAAAAGGGGGCAAAATTGTTTTTTAAACATTATATCAGCCAGTTGCTTGACAAAAATCATAGCTTTAACCTTCACTGTTTTAGTGAGTATGGAACCCATTTGATTTTGCCACCTTTTGCCGCCCTTCGGGATTGGCGATTTTGCCCGGGTCTCTTTGTTGCTCGGGGCTCGACGTACCAAAGTACGCCTTCGCCCCTCGCGCCTCAAA